>JAYULG010000001.1:0-5608 GCA_043763755.1 Akkermansiaceae bacterium
CGCGGCTAGCGGCCATCAGGCATTCCCGAGATGCTGGCGGATCCAAGATGGATTTTTCCGGCAATCCACGACAGATCGCACGCGGACGGTTTCCAATTCCAAGGTGTAGTAGATGGCGAATGGAAAGCGCTTGGACAGGGCACGATGGAGGTTTTTGTGAGCCTTGCGATGGATACCTCCGAAGATTCTGAGGGAATCGATGTCTGAATACAGGGTATCCAGAAAATAGGCGCCGAGGCCGTCTTCCTGCAATCCGTAGAAGTGGTAGCCTTCGATCAAATCGGCTATAGCGAGATCGAGGACTTCGATCTTCATGTGATCGCGTCCTTGATCTGCAGTTTGGTGGTTTCCCAATCGATGAATTTAGCCTTGCCTTCCTGAATGAGTTGTTCGCGCTCGTCGAGAAGATCCTTGTGCCATTGGGGGACTTCCAGTTCGGCTTCCAGCGGGGCAATACCATCCCACAGGGCTTCCATCATCCGCAGTTTTTCGTGGAGGGGAAGCTCCCGGATTTCGGCAAGTGCGATCATGGGGACTTCGATACTGGAAATCCGGGGAACAGACAAGCCGAGATGTTCCAAGGGGATTTTAGTGAGGTTCTCAACACCCAGGCCTACCAACCGCGGGATTGAGTGGGTTACCAGTCACACATCCATCAGCTTCACCAACTCCTCACTTCCGACTGAGGTGCAACTGATCTCTGGGCCAAATTCTTGTCAATCTCTGGGGTTCCCGCGGTGGGACATTTATTTCATTTGGGTGCTGAAAAGGCTCCCCGAAGATCGTTGCTTCGCGCCACCAAACATCCCACTGGCGTGCTGCTGACGGGTGCTGTTCGCCTTCGGTCAGGCGAGGCACCGATTGCAAACCCGAGGTATTCGGGAGCATGCGGGCTGCTCGCGGGTGAGGCTTCGGTTCGGCATCGCCAGTTCGCGAAGGTGTGAGTGGAAATCCCGCGTTGGCGGCAGAAGTCGGCGGTGCTGCCGTGGCGATTCTGAACCTCCCGGATGGTGCGGGTCTTCTCTTTGTCGGTGGGACATGCCGCGATCCTCGCAAACCGATTGCTGCGGCCGCGACGTTTCAAATGGCGGATGCTTGGGGGCCTACTTTTCGACGATCCGCCCAAATGCTCCGCTGCAGCGTTGCCTCGCGCGGTTTTTGAATTTCCTTTGCAGCCGGGCGGGGCTACCCTTTGCCATGGGAAAAGGGTTTGATCACCACCAATCGAAACAACTCGCGCTGCAAGCTCTCGGCAAAGCCCTTGCAAGACGCGCCAAGTCTAAATGTGAAATCACTGGCGAGGCGGGCGTGTCGTTGCGAGCCTACGAAGTTCCTCCAGTAGCCAGCGAACCCGACCTTGAGCGCACGTTGCTCCTCTCGGAAAAATGCCATGAGGTGCTAGAGAGGCCTGAGAAACTTGCAGGCCGTGGGTGGCAATGCCTCGCGGAAATGGTGTGGAGCGAGATGCCCGCTGTCCAAGTCATCGCTTGGCGCATGCTCAAGCAGCTTGCAAAGCGCGAGGACTGGGCACGCGAAATACTCGAAGAAACATTTCTCGATCCCGCCGTAGAGGTGTGGGCGAAATCTGCCCCGCTTTGATTTCTAGCATTTTAACCCGCAACTTTCCCACGAGGCTGAAGTTTCATCCTGCATGTCCAGCGCTGATGCCGCCGCGCCACATTCTCTCCTGAAAATGCAGGTCCAGCCCACCTCCACCACCGCTGATGAAACAGGCATCGATTTCGCGTTGATGGTGCGCATCGGCGAGGGCGATCACTCGGCATTCCGCGCGTTAGTGGAGCGTCACCAAGATGCCGTGGTAGGCACCGTGGCCATGATGTTAGGGAATCATTCAGAGTCCGAGGACATCGCCCAGCAAGTATTTCTCCGCATCTGGAAATACGCAAAACGCTACCGCCCAGATGCTAAATTTACGACCTACCTTTTCACGATCACTCGCCGCCTTGTATTCAATGAATCTCGCCGCCGCCGCCACCGCAAGGAAGTCTCATCAGATGCCCGCGAGGAATACTCACATCGCACCGTCTCAGCACATCCCAGCGAACAACCCGATGCCGCCATCCTCCAAGCGGAGCTCCAAATCAAGGTGGACGAGGCCATCGCCTCCCTGCCCGAGACTCAGCGCATGGCCGTCGTTCTCAGGCAATACGAACAACTCTCATACGAAGAAATCGCGGAGATCCTTGAGCTTTCCGTCTCCGCCGTAAAAAGCCTGTTATTCCGTGCTCGTCACGCATTGAAAGTAACTCTCGCCACCTATCTAACAAATTCCTGATCTAACGGGAATGCTGGATCGCCTCACACACCGCTGGGAAAATCTGCCGCTTGCGGCTTACCACGCCCGGCGCATGAAACAAACTAGTATCCATCCTCTCGAACGGCAGCTTCGCCAGTGTGGCCTCCTGCCCCACGGCTAAAATCATGCTATGGTGAAGCGCCACATCCGTCACTGCCAGCACCGCGAGATCATAGTTGTGGTGTTTAAAAAGTTCCTTGAGCGCACTTTCCAGATCATCCCTGCGCGCGCCAAATCCATGTAAATCTCGCTCCTCCACTTGGGAAATACTCACGGCCAGCCCTTGCTCGGTGAATTCCTTGCGGTCTGCATTGAGAACTTCCTCCGGCGTGCCATTGGCGATCAGTGATCCCACTGCAAAGAACTCATCCGTGAATTTTTTCGGCTCCACGCCCGCCACTCCGCTCAGCCACGTCAGCATTTCACGGTCAAGCAACGTGGTAGTAGGTGATGTCAGGCACAAGGTGTCTGAAACGATTCCCGCACACAGGCACAACGCCACACTCGGCTGCGGCATCAGCCCACGATGGAAAAATTTCCGTCCCACCAAGGTGCATGTGGAGCCGACGGGCTCATTGAGATAGCGGATCGGCTCACGCGATACAAGGTCGCCCGCTAGCCGATGGTGATCGATCACTTCCGTGATTTCCGCCTCTTCCACGCCATTCACCGCCTGTGCATATTCATTGTGATCCACCAGCGCCAGCCGGATGCGTGATGGGTCCACGAGATCAGATTTTGAAATTACGCCCACCATCTTTCCACCTGGACGATCCATCACCGGAAACAAGTCTTGGTCCACCGAGACCAGACTTTTCCGCAATCGGGAAACCGGCTCACTCTCCGTCACTGTGAGAAACTTTTCCTCCATCACGTGGCGCACCGTGCGCGAACAGCGAATGAGCGTGGAAGCACTCGCCGTATCTTGGTGGCAACGTAAAACTACCACCCCACTCCGCACTGCAAACGCTAGAATTTCCGGCGAAATCAGATTGTCCCCCGTCACCAGCAAAGCCCGCGCGCCATGCTCGATCGCGTAACGCTGCACGATCGGCCGATCGCCACAAATCACCAGAAACTTGCCCACATTTCCATCTCTGATGGCCTGCTTGAGCCGCTTATCCACCGTCCCCTGCGAGGAGGCACCTACCAATAAAATAAGGTCTTCCTCAAATTCTGCCGAGGGCAGCATCGCCCCGAGACTTTCCGCCTGCAAGGTGTCTGCCAGCTTCGCCAACGAGACATGAATGGTCCGCACACTTAGCCCTTCAGTATCCGCAGGGAGAAGGAGCTTGAGCAAATCGAAATAGCGTAAAATACCCAGCACATTTCCATCTTCATCCTCCACGGGCACACAGCGGATCTCAGCCGCTAGCATCCGCCGATACGCTGTGAGAAACGTGTCTGAAGATCCCACCTTGATCACCTTGCGGTGGCAGATCATCCCCGCTTTGGTCCGCACATCTGTGATGAGCAATGGAGGATCCAGCTCCGCACGCTCGAGCACCCACTTAGTCCTTTGTGAAATTTCCCCACAGCGTGCAGCAATCGCGTGAGGCTCCTCTCCCACAGACCTCAGCAGCGCCGCGTAGCCGATGGCCGAACAAATGGCATCCGTATCCGGGTTCTTGTGACCGATAACGTAGAAAGGGGGCTTCATGAGTGGGGCGGATAGTTACATACGCTCCGGCACATTGATACCCAAAAGATCAAGGCCCTGCTTCAATGTGCGTGCGCTAAGGTCACACAAAGCGAGTCTGCTACTTCGAATGGGTTCCTCAGCTTTTAAAACCGGGCAAGCCTCGAAGAACGAATGGAATGCCCTAGCAAGCTCCAAGACATAGTTCGCCAGTAAATTTGGCCGGAAATCTTCTAGAATCGTCGGTAAAACTTCGCCAAACCTCGCTAACAGCCGTGCCAGATGAATTTCCGCTGGTTCGTTCAAATAGATCTCCGCAGCTCGCACATCAAATGGCACATCCAGCTTGCGGAAAATCGAGCGAATCCGCACGTGAGAATATTGTAAATACGGCGCCGTATCACCCTGCAAGGATAGCATTCGGTCCCACGAGAAAACATAGTCTGTCAGACGATTCTGCGAGAGCTCTGCGAATTTTACCGCGCCGATGCCTACAATTTCAGCAACTTCAGCCGCCTCGGCTCCGACAAGGTCTGGGTTCTTCTCCGCGATCGCTGCCGCAGCCCGTTCCACCGCCTCCTCTAACACATCCGTGAGTTGCACATTATCGCCAGAGCGAGTTTTCATCAACTTCCGGTCATCTCCTAAAATGGAACCAAAGCTGATATGTTTAAAATCTCCAGTTTTTCCCCAACGCGACGCTGCCTCGAATAGCTGGCGGAAATGAAGCTGCTGCGGCACCCCTACCACATACCAGACGTGATCCGCTTTCCATTCATGCATCCGGTATTGGATCGTCGCCAAGTCCGTCGTCGCATAGAGGAAACCGCCATCTGCCTTGCGGATCAGTGCCGGATTATCATTCCAACCATCTTCGCGGTGTACCTTAAATGGATCTTGTTCTAGAGGTTTTGTATCATCCGAGAATATACAAACTGCACCATTACTCTCGCGGGCGATTCCCTTGGTAAGAAATTCATCCACCAGCCCAGCCAAGCGATCATTATAATAACTCTCGCCCAACCAGTAATCGAATTTAACACCTAGCCGATCATAGATTTTCTGAAGACCTATTTTAGATACATCGATACTCTTTTGCCATATCTCTAGATTCTCTGCATCGCCTGCTTGGAGTTTTACTAACTCCGCCTTGCAAATTTCTAACAATCCCGCATCTAGCTTGATCTCTGCATTTACCTCACGATAGATTCGCACCAATTCTGGTATCGGATCTCGTTCTAAAGCCGCTGCATCCAGCTTGGTCTTCCACCCGTGTAAGATCATTCCAAACTGGGTGCCCCAATCACCGATGTGATTGTCCGCGATGACATCGAAACCTAAAAACCGAGCAATCCGCGCCAGCGAATCCCCGATGATGGTGGAGCGGATGTGCCCCACATGCATCGGCTTTGCCACATTCGGCGCGGAGAAATCCACTACCACTCTGCGCCCCACACCCGTTGCTGGCACGCCAAGCCGCTCGTCTGCCAGCAGTGAGCGCACGTGCGCTGCGTAAGCTGCCGGTGAGATGCGAAAGTTGATGAAACCAGGGCCAGCAATGTCTGCTGTAGCGAGACCTGCTAGATCCAGCCGATCTATAATTTCCTGCGCAAGTGCCCGCGGATTCGTCTTGCGTTGCTTGGCCAAAACCA
>JAYULG010000002.1:0-1611 GCA_043763755.1 Akkermansiaceae bacterium
TGGAATGCTGACAAAGGCAGGGCGCTACAAAGGACGAGAAGGAGAACAGAGAGGTGGGAAAACATTGGGAATCGTTTGAAGAAGAATCGCTGTGTGCCGATTTTTGGCAAACATGGAGTTCAAAATTTCTGGTGCTTGCTCAGCGTGGCGCGGACATCGCCGATGAAGACAGCGGCGCGAAATTCAATGGGAATGCGGTCTGCGTCATTGCTGAGCCAGAGGGTGGCGTCTTGTTTGAGTTTTTTATAGGGCTTCAGCTCTAGAGTGTTGGTTTTGATCTTCTGCATGGCCACGTTGAGCCGGATGGAAGCACGGCCGTTGTGCATCTCGTGAGCCATAACTTTAACGCGCAAAAGATAGGGTGCTTTAAAAGGGCAGACCACCAGTGCGAGCTGATTGCCTACGTTGAGCGGCTGGCTACGGATGTGGAGCATGCCGGAAAAGATATCGAAGACTCGGGGAAATTGAAAAGTTTCGTCGGTGAGTGATGCCTTGCCAGTGGCGGTAAGTTTGGTGATCTGTCGAGTTTCTACGCGGCTAGGCCAGTAGCGCGCGGTAGTGGTAACGGCTTCTTTTTTGTCGATTTCAGTGGCGTGGAAAAGCCGGGGAACGAAGGTCATCGGGTCGAGTTCGGACCAGAAATCGCTTTGGTAGGGGAAGAGAGTGGCGGCTGCGCCGAGGCTGGCTGCGCTGGACCGGACGATGAACACCCTAGGTTTTTTTATATCATGGGGGGCAAACTCCATTTTGAGGATGCCCGAGTTGATCAAGCCTTTCCAAGTGATTTGAAAGTCGAGTGCACAGGGAGCGATGGCCGGATGTGGCCCGTGAGCGGCGGGGCTGAGCTCACTTTTCCAAGCAGGCTGCGCATGGATGAGAGCAATTGTGAAAAGCCAAGCAAGCGTGATGGAAAACCCATGCATGGCAGCTCAGACATTTCTGCCAAAATGTTTATTCATCAGAACTCGGCAAGATGAGTTCGGCGCGAGGTGGCAGCACGCCGGGGCCATCGTCAAAAGTGGGGTCTTGAAAGCCTGAATCTTGAAAAGTGGTGTCCTGCCGCAGCTCAGAGGTGGGAAGGGGTCGAAATGACTCGGAGTGAGTGTCCACGCGGAATTCCAGTTTCATCAGATCGCGATTGGTCTCCGCCATTTGATCTCCGAGGTTGAGATTCTCGGTGCGGAGCGTTTTTACCTCTTTGATCAGTGCTTCAAAAAACTCTTTTTGCGGGGCGGGTGCATCGGTCAGTGGCTGCTTAGTAGGCTTATTTTCCGCAAGAAGTGACCGGGCTGGTGCTGCTGGCTGCGTGGGTGGAGGTGCCGATGTGAAGGGCGCGGAAAGTGGGATCAGCGGCACGTTCGATTCGATCACTATTGCAAATTCACGAATGGAATACCAATGGCTGACGCCAGCCGTACACATTGCGACAAGGGCAAGACTGCAGAGCATGGGAATTGAGGAATGTTTCATTTTCTCGGTGGTGTGGCTGGGCGGTTCACCGGGGGCGCAATTTCAGTTTTAGGGAGGGAGATGAGGAGTTGTTCGAGGCTCTCGATGGCATTGCCTAAATCGAGAGAATCTTCTTCGAGTTGATTGAGCGAATGGGCGAGG
>JAYULG010000003.1:0-5570 GCA_043763755.1 Akkermansiaceae bacterium
AAGCTCTTGGTCTCCACGATTGTCTCGCCGGGAATGTAGCGGATCATGATTTTTGCGGAGTCAGGCTGGCCTGTTACCGGGCAGAGCGAAGAAAATTCAGCGGTGCTCAGTGTGATCCAATAGCGCCGCCTAGGACGCAGGTTTGGGAAAATTTCTAAGATGGCTTCGTCAGGGTTGGCAGGTAATCGGGTTTCCGCTTTTCCAAGCAAGGATAGTTTTTCGAGATCGGCGCGACCGGACATGCCGGAAGTCTGGAACGTCTCGCCAAAACGTCGATTCCTATTTCAAACATCTTCCGCTTCAGTCTTCCGGAAAGATCACTCGCGAGGCCACGGGAAAATGATCAGATACAAGGGGCGTATCTTTTGAGACGATGGACGATTCCTGCACCAGCGCATTTGCGCTCACCAAGATGTGATCCACCTTCAGAAATCCATCTTCATTGCCTTGCCAGAAATGGAGAGTGCGGCGGTTCCTTTGGGCTGAATGCAGGACTTGAAAAGAATCCTTGAGGCCATTTTTCCAAATCCGCTTTGAACCTGCAAGAAACGCGTGCTCTCCTGTGAGATAGCGCACGCTTGGATTCGCCTCGGTGGCATTGAAGTCACCGAGTAAGACGATGGGTTCCTCTTGGTTTTTCCTAGCATCAATCCTTTGCGCGAGCAGCAGCGCAGACTGCTCACGCGAAGGCTGATTCCGGTGGTCCCAATGCGTATTGAAAACATAAAAGCCACGCCCAGTCGCACGATCTACTAACCTCAGCCATGTCACCATCCGGGGGAATTCATTGCCCCACGTTTTGGAGCCAGCCACCGCAGGCGTGGCGGAGAGCCAGAAGTAGCCAAATTCGCTTACATCTGCCTCAAAGCGATCCCTGCGGTAAAAGATCCCTGCGTATTCTCCCGCTAGTTTCCCATCGTCACGCCCGACGCCCAAGAACTCATAATCCGGCAATGACGCCCAGAGGTCGGCCACTTGCCCGTGTTGCGCTTCTTGAACGCCGAAAAGATCCGGCTGCTCATTTCTCAGCATTTTCACCACCCCCACGATGCGTGCGCGCCAAGAACGCGCACCGAGATCATCATGCGACTCGTAGCGAATATTGAAGCTCATCAATTTTAGCTCAAGTTCACCATCCATTCGAATTGGAACAGCCACAGGTGGCCCCAAAACTTGCTTACGCCTACTGCTCGATCCGCCGACGATGATGAAAATCAGCGTCAAGCACCAGGTAACATTTTTCATCGAGGCAAAGGACATTTCGTGGGCGGAGCGTTGTCAGAGTCAGCCTATTTTACAAACGGATTGAAGGTTGCGACACACTCTTTTCGAGATACCTTTCCGGATGGAACTAAACTTAGAAATTGCAAAAAAGGAACTCTGCCAGGACCTTTCCTCGCGGTGGCTTACGCTCAGCGATCAGGTGCGGCAACAATCCATTTCACTCAAGTCCCGCACCGTGGGCACCGCATTAAATGCAGAGGCCACTACCCTTGCAGACGACTCCGAGAAACTCTGCGCGCATTTTGAAAGACTCCATGGCGACGTCGAAAAGCTGCTTGAGATACTTGGGATCGAAGAAGATTTGCCAACAGAAACGCACTTGGACCCGACCTTGCCGGAAGATGCAAGCCGATTGATCATTTCCCAAGACCACGACCATCAGATCAGCGATAATCTCAAAGACGTCGTGAAGGCACTCTTCATGTGGCGTGATACTCCAGCTCCAACTCCAAAGGCTCTAGACTAAAAATAAAACTGACCTCACCCACGAAGGGTGAGGCCGTTTGAAAAACGTTCGCTACCTCGCGATTTATTTGCCTGCCGCTGCGGCTACCTCTTGGGTCACCACGTTCACGCGGCGGCCTTCGCGGTCGAAAAATACGCGGCCATCTACAAGTGCGAACAAAGTGTGGTCTCTGCCGATGCCGACTCCAAGGCCTGGATGAACCTTGGTTCCACGCTGGCGAATGATGATGTTACCGGAAATGACAGCTTGGCTGCCGAATTTTTTCACGCCGAGGCGTTTGCTGCGTGAGTCGCGCCCGTTCTTGACGGAGCCTTGTCCTTTTTTATGGGCCATGGGAGTGGATTAGATGAATGGTTTTAAATTAGCCTGCAATCGAGGTGATCTCGAGAGTGGTGAGGCTGCGGCGGAAGCCAATGGTTTTGTGAAATCCCTTGCGGCGCTTGAATTTAAAAGCAACGCCCTTGGGGCCACGATACTGATTGATCACCTTGGCAGTCACGGAAGCACCTTCAACGAGGGGCGCACCGATCTTTACGGAATCGCCTTCGCCGACGATTAGTGCGTCAAACGTGATGACTGAATCGATCTCGACATCGAGTTTTTCAACATCGAATTTGTCGCCTTCTTGGATGCGGTATTGTTTACCGCCGGTTTTGATCACTGCGTAGGCCATGGCCGTTTAGGGAAATAATTAAGTTCACCCGGGTGGGTGGGGGCGCAGAACATCATGGCCCACCCCCACTAGGCAAGATTTTTTTACCTCGAATTTTAATTTAGCATGTTCCGTGCAGCTCGGGGCAATTGCAGCCCAGCACGGCGAAAATTTGGTAGTCGGTCCAAACCTAAATGAAATCTTGGCAAAGTCGATAGTCAAGATAGCCTTTGGATTCAAGAACTCAGCAAATGCATAATGCCTGAAATGATCAACCGCCGTCGTGTCCTTAAGCAAACGTTTGGATTCAGTGCTGCCGTTCTCACTGGCAGTGGATTCCTAAGAGCCGCGCAAGCTTGTGAGCGCAAGAGTGAGGAGCCTGAACTATTTCACTACTTGATGATTGGCGACTGGGGCGCACAGGGTGACATTCAAGGTCAACAATCGGTCGCGAATGGCATGATGCGCATGCTCAAAGTTCAGTCGCTGAAGCCAGCAGCGCTGTTTCTTCTTGGGGATAACTTCTACGGCCCGCTGAGAGGTGGCACGCAGTCCCCGCGCTGGAATCAGCAGTTTGAGGCAATGTATCCGCCTGAGTTTTTTTCTGGTCCCTGCCATGCCGTTCTCGGAAACCACGATTATGATGATGAGCCGGTCACTGGCCTCGTGGCGGAACTCGCGTATGCGAAAGACCATCCCGGCACGCGGTGGAATCTGCCTGCGAAATGGTATCGTTTTGAAATTGGCCCTGCTAACAAGCCAATAGCAACTGTGCTCGCGCTTGATAGCAACTACTCGAACGAGAAAGTTTCCCTCACGCCCGATGAACGTGCCGCGCAGATGCTCTGGCTAGAGGCGGAACTTGCCAAGCAACGCATCGCTCCTTGGATGGTCGTGATCGGTCACCATCCGCTTTATTCGAATGGGATGCATGGGGATGATGAGGAATTGATCGCCGCTTGGGACGGACTTTTCAAACGTCACAAGGTGCATTTCTATTTTTGCGGCCATGATCACGACTTGCAACATTTAGAGTTTGAAAAACACCCCACAAGCTTTGTCGTTTCAGGGGCAGGTGGCGCAAAAATCCGTGAGCCGAGACAAGGCAGAGGCCCATTTTCGAAAGGCATATTTGGGTTTACTCATCTCGAAGTGACGGCGAATCGCTTCATCGTCAGCCACCTTGATGCGAATGGGAATCTGCTGCACTCATTTGCCAAAAATCTAGATGGCACTTGGAGTGTGATTTAACTAAACAACATCATTTTCACATATTTCACCGCATGAAAAAGTGCCCATTCTGTGCCGAGGATATTCAAGAGGAAGCGGTAAAGTGCAAACACTGCCACGAGTTTCTCGATGAAAGTAAAAGACCCATCAGCCTGCATCCTCCCGCTCTACCCTATACACCCAAGGTAGCCTTGCCGTGGTATTTCAGAACTGGCTTTATGATTGGCACATTCGTGACGATGCCGCCCTTTGTGCTGCCATCCGTCTGGATGCACCCAAAAATGCACTGGGTTTGGAAAATTGTGATCACCGCCGCGGTCGTCGGATTTTGTTGGCTTAGTTACCACGCTTTCAAGGCTCTCATTCAGAACTTAGAGGATGCCACGAAGATGATCAACGAGATGAAAATCTAAGACTCTTCATCACCACTTATTCATCACTCTGAGGTCTTCAAGTTTGCGATCATAGATATTGAATTCGATCCTATTGAAAGCAGCGGATTGAAACTCTGCTGTCCCGAAGTTTTGGCTATAGCCTGTCATCGTTGTTTCTTGGATCGCTTCTAGCCGGAATACGATTGATGTCCCATCTGGAAACCATGCTCGCACATCCCCATTTTCCCGCTTGCACCGCTCAAGATCCATCGGTTTCAAGGCCACGGACTTAAGAACTGCCACTGGTATTTTCACATCCTTGAAGGGAGTCTTGACCTTAACAATATCTCCATCAATGCCTATTACTTCTCCAGCAATCGAGTCACCGTTGCGCAAAATCATGCGATTGCTATCACTCACTTCAGGAGCCGTTGCAGGAGCAGGTTCCTCTTCCATTCCCTCAAACTGCCTAAAGCCGCCTGGGCGATTCACCTCAGGCATCTTCTCAAGCACCCCATCCCATGGGCCAATGCCTATTTGTGAGATCCGGACCGGAGAATTATTGATCGAAATAAAATGGATACCCCTACCCACTTTGTTTTGCGCCATATCCGGATCCGTCCATGCTCCGACGATTTCACCATCAATGAACACCGCAATCGATCCGCTTTTGAGACTGGCACGCACCTCGATTCTCGCCTTCTCATTTTCTTGGAGAGCAGGTGCAGAAACACCAGGCCCGAGAGTGGCGCTGGTCTTGCAGCTACGTGCAAAAATAGCCCGTTGCTGGAAACTAATCTCGTAGCCGTTCGGTGGGCTTTCTGCATTAAGCTGGTCAGAGAAAAAGACCAGCTTCAGCCCAAACGAACCTCTCCAAGCAGCAACAAAACTGATGCGGCATTCATCGGCTAAAGCGACATCTTTTGCGATTGAACCTGCCGTGTTTGAAATCAAGGCAGCGTTCTGAAAAGACCAGCCCGGAGGATCGTTCGATTGAGTCCACTCACTGAGCGCAATAGGCCCTTCATAGGTATAACTCGGCCTCTCATTGATTTGAATAGCCTTTACCATCACTCTTCTGAATTTCAAGTGTCCGGCGAACCATGTATCAAGCTCGACTGCCTCATCAGAAACAGCAAGGAGTTGACCATTGATTGTATCCCCATTGGTAAGTGTCAGATTGGCTTCATGCCGCGCCTCGTGGAGGGGATGCTTAGGCACAAGATTTAAATCTAACACAGACTTTAAAAAGAACGCTGTGGGAGTTTCCAGAATTGGCGATTTCCATAATAACCGATCCATCGATAACGATTCTAATTTACCAGATAACTGATCATTGTTCACAAAGCGCACAACGGAACTAAACTCATCTGCGGTGGCGCGGACAGACAGCGGAGCTATACAAACCAACACGAGAAAAATTGGTTTCATGGTTTAGATATAACTTGAGGATGAAGATCGGAACACTCGAGCGCAGTGATTCTAGAACGAGATAAAATAAGCTCACCCAATAAGGAATGCTTTGCCTTCACACTGGTCTCAGAAAAACTGCAGGAGCCTACTT
>JAYULG010000004.1:0-1601 GCA_043763755.1 Akkermansiaceae bacterium
TGAAGCCGCCTTTGGCCATGACACTTCCGATTTTGATGGTGCCACCTGTGTAATAGCCCACAGCCACTTGTTCCCCTACATAGCCGAAGGTGTAGCCCATTACATAACCTGCTTTTCTTGAGGTGGCGTTTAAATCCCCTGAGATCTTATCCATGACGATCAGGTTCTCACTCCAATGGGCTTTTTCTGCGCCTTGCAGCATGCGCGCTGCAAAGACAGGCACGCCCAGTGCAACCCATGCTGCAAGGATCAACACCGTTACACGTCGGATAAAAATGGATGAAATGCTCAGAGTCATCCGTCCGTGGCTGCTTTGTAACCGGGCATCAGTTCAGGCGGGCCATACATCGGTTCATCACAGATTGTTCCCGAGCCGGGTGGCCATTCGCAGTCTTCGTGGAAGAATAGTTTCCAGAGGCGCTGCTGCATCCGGCCTTGTTCGCCATCCGGGCGGGTAAAAGCGGTGGGCCAGCACTTGAGATAGAGTAAGTGTGGCGTGTCACGCTTTTCGAGGAAGAAGTTTGCTGCAAGCGCCTCCTCTTTCGTGCATTTGGCATACTGCCAGAAGTGCGGGCCTAACCACATCTCGGCGGTGGGATGGAATGATACCTCTTGACCTAGTTCTTTGTGTCTGCCCGGGAGCTTTGAAATGTCAATTCGGACCCGGTCCTCGGCCATCGGGTAGGACTTCGGCTCGATCCACGTTCTCAAGCCAGGAGGGAGCCCCCCCCAAAGACGCTTGTAACGCTCATCAAGAAGAGAGTCTCCCTGCCAATAAGCATAACGTCTGCGCCACTGCCAAGCGCCGATGGTTTCAAACTCAACCATAATCCGTTCAATTAATTGGGACCAGTCATCCGGGGCTTTCGCTTTTGCTCCGACTGTGCAGCTAAGCTTCACTGGGCTGTTTGTGGGAGACCGAGGAATCCAAAAATCCAATTCACTATTACGGCTTCCGCTCCCTGAACACACCATAAATCCCTTCAGCTTTCTGGCTTCGATCAGTGATCCAACCTCATCACCATTGAGCTTAAGATCAGATTCAGATTGGGTATCAGGGTCGTGCCCCCACATTTGGCTCACTTCAAAGGTTTTTGGCAGTAGCTTCTGATCACGAAGAAAGGATGCCAGCTGCCGCCAGATTGCAGCCACTGAGTCAGGAAGCTGAGGGAATCCGATGGAGAAATGCAGACGATCTGAAAAAAGGAAAATCATGGCACTAAATCAAAAGGGTCAATTTTAAGCTGAACCGCTCCTTTGATCGGTCCGTTAGGGTCGGCAATGTATGCTTCCAATGCCGCTTTGAGCTGATCACTGGAACTACCCGGCTTCTTCAAAATATGAAGAGTGCGTCCATTTGGCGGAGGTGGCAAATCCGCCAATGCCAGCAAAGCCTTCGTCATCGCGCCGTAAGCTCCGTCAGGGTTCTTCAAGGTCTTGATTTGGACATATTCCGCTCCGGATTTCAGATCAAATGCTGGTGCCGTGGGGAAGTGGGTATAGCCTGCGTTTTTATAAAATCGCTTGTAGATGGCGAGTTCACCCAAAATTCCGCGCACCCAGTAGTTATGAGGGGTGGTGGGTTCGTTGTCCACGATGGC
>JAYULG010000005.1:0-5532 GCA_043763755.1 Akkermansiaceae bacterium
GTATCCTTATTGCAGATGATCACGAGCTGTTCCGTGAGGGCCTGCAAGCGGTGCTTGAGCTACGTGAGGATTTTAGAGTCATCGCTGTGGCTGGCACGATCGCGGAAGCCACCGCTGCCTTTGAACAACATCGGCCTGATATTTCTTTACTTGATTTGCAAATGCCGGATGGCACGGGAATCGATGCTCTAAAAACGATACGTGCCGTAGATGCATATGCCCGCGCACTGAAGCTCACCACCTTCGATGGAGATGAAGACATCCACCGCGCGATGAGCGCTGGAGCAAGCGGGTATTTGCTGAAGAGTATCCCTAGCTCACAGCTCGAAAGCGTGATTCGCGCGGTGAACGAGGGGCGGCTCTATTTCCCACCGGCAGTCAAAGAGCGGCTTGCTGAGCGTGCCGCGTTCCAGGCGCTAACCTCGCGGGAGCTTGAGGTGCTGAGGCTCATCGCCCGCGGTCTTTCTAACAAAGATATCGCTCGTGTCCTCACGGCCAGCGAGTTCACCATCAAGGCACACGTGCGGAAAATCCTCGCCAAATTGGGAGTAGAAGCCCGCACCGAAGCTGCAATGCTCGCTGTTCAGCGCGGGTTAATTCAAATCTAGTTTCAAACGTAGAAATGCACTCGTGGACTATGGTTGGGTCACACGCAGATCCGCCACGCTGAGTTGTTGGTGACGTGTACGAAATCCAATCGTGCCCTTCTCAATCATGGGTGCGGGTATTTTATCAAACAGAGTTTCCGTTTGATCTCCTTGGATCGCAATGACGGTGATCGCTCCGGTTTCGTTACGGCTGATTTCCACGGCAGTCGCATTCCAGCCTTTTCGCTCAGCAAGTTTTACGTTCTGGCCGTTTGAAATTTGGTGTAGACTTACCGCAGCATCACTGCCTTTGCCGCAGATTTCTAGCGAGGTTGTATTTTGTGGATCGCGGTGGTTGAATTCTACCATAGAAAGATTCGATGAAGCGGGGCCCATGATATCAAGTTCGCAACGCAGGGTAAACGGTGCGCCCCACCTCGGAGCCGTTAGTATTGCAGAACCATCCCCTTGCCAGCTTTGCAGAAGAAGTTGATCGGCTTCAGGTTCAGCATGCTCCAGCTTCCACACAGCGAGATCTCCTTGGAAATCATCCTCATACGTGCCCGCTGCCAAAGGTGGAGTCGTGACAGTGAGCGGCTTCGATAAGGGGGAAACATTCATCGAAGTATCTCGTGCGCGGATGGTGATGGAGTGGCTTGTTTTAGGCGTAAGTCCGGCAACAATCGTATGGGTTTGTCCAGCGGTGCTGGCTATGAGTTTGCCGTTGGCAAAAATTTCGTAAGCCATCACCCGCACATCATCTTTCGCAGCAAGCCACTTGAGCACGACAGTGCGAGGCTTCGTCTCACCAGCAGTAAATCCTTGGGGAACACTTGGCGGCATTTTATCATAGTCCCCAAGCTCAGACGCATCTGCTGCACGGCGTTTACCACCGCCGCCGATTGTATTTTCAGCGTTATTATCAATCACACTCAAGGCTAAAGAAAGGATGCGTAAATCCGTAAGCCAATCCGCCGCAGGACCAGTAGCCTCGCTACGGACATCAAAATCATAGCCATAAACTTCTCGGAATTCACGGATGGCATGTGATTCAATGCAGATCATCGTTGCCGCCGCAGCGCTATCATCTACTATATATGCGCCATAATTCTGAAGCGCATGAAATATTTTACGGCCTGGTTCACTCTTGAGCTTGAGCGAGTCCTCGGTGTGGCGCGGCGCAATTGCCAGCAAACTCCCCATCACATAGCGTGGATTGCTCCCCCCATAGCCTCCTTTATCCACGGCACTCCCCGCATAGTTATCTGCTGTATCTGCCGGCCAACGAAAACCGGGGGTGGGATCTGCCTTATCATAATGTAAGTATTTATTGCCCCACACCTCCCACTTGAGTGCATGGCGGATAGGCTCCTCACCCGTAAGTTCACCATGGCGCAGTGAACTGCCAATGGCCGACATTCCACTGCCCCAATGTGAGCCTGCAATTCCAGGCCCTAGGATGTCAGTTCCGCCGAAAAAAGGTTTGGGGATTCCAAAAACCGGGCCACCCGCTTTGGGCCTCACAAAAGGCTGGATCTGCTCTAAGGTCCTACCATCTGGCATCAGAAAAGCTGCGGCATTATTTGGTGTGTAGCCGGGGCGTGAGTTATCGAGAGTAATGTCATCTGGGATGCGGAGTTGACGTAATTCACGGGTCTGCCCAGTGCGATTTTCCCATCCGCCAGGCTCAAGCAATGGCCGCTCTGGATCTGTATCCGCGACCTTGTAGAAATACTCTGAATCCGCAAGAACCTCCGGCGGTGCGGGTAAAAATCCCTCATCTTCGTAGCGGGCACCACCTCCGATGGCTGTATTCCAAATGCTATCCACCGCAAATGGCCACAGCCAAGGATCGCGCTTGCCGTCCGTTTTACGAGATGCAGCAAGCGGCGGAAGCTTCATCAACTCGTCGATCACTGGATTGATCGCCTCCGCAATGACTTCATAGCCTTTCGCCGCGAGATGAAGGCGGTCCTCGGAATAAAGATTTGCGTTTAGGTCACCTTTCCCAGGCGTCGCTTGGAACTGCGGCCCTAGGTCTAAAAATCGCACAATGTCGACATCTGCAAGTTTAGCTGCGAGCGCATTGATTGCTGCAATGCGCCCTGAGAAATACTCATTTTGTCGTGGAAGTATCCCAAGCAGCAATATCCGCGACATGGGTAATTTTACCCTCACATCAGCCACCACTGTCTCAATACCACGGGCAATTTCTTCATCTGTGCCGGCATTGCCATCATTGTAGAGATTGTTCGTCCCGATTTTAACTACCACCAGCTTTGGCGCGATACCCACGAGCAGACCTTGACGTACCCGCCACAATACTTGTCGTGTTGAGTCCCCGCCAATCCCATAGTTCACCGCACCTTGTGGCTCGTAATACCGTGCCCAAGTTGCTTTTCCAGCCTCACCCCACCCCTGTGTGATAGAGTCACCAAGGAACACGATATTCACGCCGCCATTTTTGGATCGAGCAACTTGATTTTTAAAATGATTCTGCCACGCAATTGGGAGTTGCTCGTAATAACCCCAGCCCGGCTCCCATGGCTTCCCTACTAGCGCAGGCCCGCTAATCGCTCTATCTTTCTCAGTCATCGGCAAACCCATATCCACAGGCTGCGACGCTTCACGGACCTCATCGATCCATGCGCTACCTTCACCCTCTACCATGATCCCAATGCGGAAAAAAGTGGTCCATTCTGGTAGGATGATCTCGTTCTTAAATTCTGCCCAATCTCCATCCCCCGCCACGTAGCGGACTTGCATAAATTGGTTATTCTTAAATTCATCCGAAAATGCATGCACGAAAACCTGCGCCTTCACGTTGCCAGAAGTCTTCATCCAGCCAGTGATGGTGATCGTTTCACCAGCCACTGTGGTAACTTGTTGAAAACTGCTCGTTGAACCGCCTCCGCTCGTCACACGCAGCGCCGCAGGAGCCACCTTAAATATGGTAGTGTCTCGCGCAAACGCACCTAGGCCTTCTTTCTGCCAATCTGCAGGAGTGTCGTAGCCTTGCGTCATACCACCATTCTTAATCACAACCTTTTCCTGTGCCCAGATCGGCAACGAGACGACGGCTGAAATAAATATAGTCGATACAATGGTTTTTATTCGTTTCATGGTCATAAAATTATCTTGGGTAGATTCAATTGCGATGCTTAAAACCTCGCAAAGGTATAACACTTGTGGGTCGAGGGCTTTTACGTCTCATCGTTTCCCGCTCAACAAAAAACGACCACTTCGTATTTAAGCTAGTCCATAATGACTACTGCCCATTTGTTATAGGGAATACTATCTACATTAAGATCGAAGATTTTACTTTCGCAAAACGAGGAAAACACATCCAGCGTCGAGACTCTCTACTTTTTCATGAGGTAAGCAATGAGGTCTCGCACTTGAGTTTCATTGCATGCTTGTAACAATCCCTCAGGCATTAAGGAAAGCGGTGACTTCTCGATTTTCACCACATCTGGCATCAGGAGTGAAACCTCCTCTGCCAAGGTTCTAATCGAGAGGATGCGTTCATTCTGCGATTGCACAAAGCCGCTGAGGCTGCGGCCATCTTTCATTTGGATTGTCACAAGCTGGTAGGCATGTGCGACGGCTGCGTTTGGATCAATGATGTTTGAAAGTAAGTAATCGATATTATCTCGTCCACTACCTGTGAGTTCGGGTCCGAGGTGGCCGCCCAATCCATTGAGCACATGGCACGCCCCACAGAGTCCTTGAAAAAGAACTTTACCTGCATCAAGATCGCCCTTCGCGAGAACTTCAGGAGTGAGTCTGGCTTTCCAGCTCGCGATTTGATTTTGCTTCGCAGTGTCTGGCTCGCGAAATTGGCCCCATACTTCATTGAGTTGATGATTGAGTTCTTGATTGTGATAGCCTGCAAGCTGCCGCGCATGAAACGCCGAGATATCACTACGTTGCATTTTACCCTCTGCCACAGCCGTGAGTAAACGGGATGCCCACTCAGCGCGGGATACTAAGATGCTGAGCACATGGTTTTTATCGGCTGATTCCAAAGTCGGATAATGTTCGATAATCAAATCAGCGAGTGCTGGGTCTGACTCCAGCGCAAGACCATCGGCTGCAGTGGCCGTAAGATCGCGCACTGGCAAAAGCTCCACGCATAAATCCCGCAGGCCCGGGATCCGGCTGGCAATGCTCGTGCGGAGCGCATCTCGCCGCATCTCGATTGGCAAGGACGCATCCAGTGCCACGAGTCTGGTGGCTGCAAGCGCTGCGGGATCCGCGAAAATAGCACCAAGTGTGCGTGCCAGCTCTCTGACTTGTGGATCAGGGCTTTGCCTGAATTGCACATCCGCACTGGCCCATGCGCTGTTAGGCATCGCATTGCGCTCACCCTCCAGCGCTGCACGGATTCCCGTTAGCACATCCAGTTGCACGGCAGGCGTACGCGCTGCATGTGTGAGCAAAGCGCCCATCGCAGTGGCCGCATCCGCACCGCGAGATGTCAGCCGCCGTGCAATACAAGTGCGGAGGTGCGGAATCTCACAGCCGATACCTAGCTCCGCAAGCACAGCGGGTGCGGACTCAGCGAGAGGCTGTATTCCATACCATAGCATTTTCGGTAAATTGTGATCATTCGCATCCGTCTTGCATCTCAATAAGGGCCGCGCAACGGCGGCGCGATGAGCGTTGGGAAGCCGTTGTAAGGCACACGCGAGTGCCAGCCGGACTGCGGCATTGTGTTCTGATTCCGCTACTACGGCCAGCTTCGCGGGTAACTCAGGAAACCTGTCACTGGCAGTGATGTCATCCACTAAAAGGCGTATCGCCCATACGCGCAGATGCTCATTTGCATCACCTAGCAAACCATAGAGGATTGACACTGGCACTCCACCACTCGCATGCAGACTCCACAACGCGCGTAATTTACCGATGGTAGAATCATCTGCAGATAGCTTTTCCTGCAAAG
>JAYULG010000006.1:0-5527 GCA_043763755.1 Akkermansiaceae bacterium
CAGACCCGGCACCCGCATCGCCTTGCTAGGCGTAGATGATCTCATCGTAGTGCAGACTGGAGATTCTTTATTGATCGCAAATCGCCACCAAGCGGATGCCATTAAAAAACTCGTCGATATTCTCCCACCGGAGCTGCTTTGATTCTCGTCGTTTGTCATAAAGAAATCTTCCCATCGTCTCTGGCACAAACAGTCATGGGTTACGTGGTATTTCTTGAGAGCACATGGGCGCATCAGAAGTTTTATTCGACACAACTGTATTGCGTCTTGAGGGATGAAAAGTTCCTAAGGCAGTCATTTGCCATGACGCAGAAAGTGATTTGTAACATTGCTCTGTGAGCGCTGCCACTAACGCGCGCGGAGCGCCTCCAGCTTGAAACGAGCAATCGGAAAGCAGCCTGATGCAGGAGATCGGTCCGCCCTGTTCGAGGGTGGGCGGCGCAAAGAGGCGCCGCAATCGTGCAGTCTCATTCCCTCGCGAAAATACTGTCTCCATCCCCTCCCCAATCGTGACAATTTCGTTGCAATTAAAAATTTCTCTAAACCTCTTCCTGCGCCTGAACATTTGCATGTGATAGGTGCAATAAGACTGCACTCATAAATCCCAAACCCATCAAACCCATGCGATCATCTTACACTCCAAAACGCTGGTTAGTTTTTTCCGTCCTTGGGATCCTTGCCATCGTTTGTGTTCTGCTCGTTTTTCGATCAAGGCCAGCATCGCCCACCACTAGCGAAGCTCGCACTTCCACGGTAATTCCTTCGCGAGACGGCCCTGAAATTACCAAGTCATCACAACGCGAATCCTTTAGCTCGCGAACGACGCCGCCAGACGCTGCAACTCCGGCACCCGATGCAGGCGAGCAGGCTAATCTATCGTCTCTCAATTCTCCTGCTTGGTCCCATGAAACGCCTGCCTCAGCGCCGGTGATTCCTCCAGGGTTTGAAGTTTCTAAACCTGAAGTGAGTGCAAGCATTGATGGGAAAAATCACAATCCGCAGTTCCATGGCTCGTTCTCGGAACGGATGACAATTTCTAACAGCGGCACTGCCAGCTAGGTCATTCATTGGCCCGTCGAGCACAAGGCCGATGCCATTCTCGCCTCGACCCTCAATGACGGCACCGTCAATGGCGAGCATGGAACTATCATCAAGCGCGGCGCAGACGGGAAATTCCGCCTCACGTTTCAAGCTGGCCTCCACTCGGGTGCTACCCAAGTGATCCTCCGCGCTGCCAACCTTGCTTACACCCTTAACTTCTGGGTCCCCACCGGAAATCCAAATGTAGATCCTCCTTCCCTGCGGTAAATGATACCAAGCAATTTATCATCTGTTGCCTTTCCAAAAACCCTTAAAACCCATGAAACTCTCCCAATTTCTCATCGCGCTGATTGTAACAATTTCCCACCTCACTGCCAGCCCGCAGTGTGACAATCCTCCTGTCTATGACTGTGAGGATAAGGATGGTGACATCGTCCAGTCAGCCGTCTCAAACGAAGGCGATTGTCCTTGCGGCTCGACAGCGGTGAAACGCTCTGGCAGCAATCAATTCCTCCTCGCTGGCGGCAGTGCCTACCGCGATATCACGGACCTTGAAATACCCGCCCACAATCACGGGGCCGATCCACTCACCTTCACGCGGCGTTCTGTCACCCGTTACTTCAATGTGGAGGCAAGTTCGCCAGCAGGCAGCCCGGGCAGCATGGGTTCCGGTGGCAACTGGCGCCACAACTGGCAATGGACCATCATGCCAGGCACGCCACACCCCGTCACCGGGCACGAAACGATCATCATCGATTATCCTACAGGAAATGTGCATGACTTCACCAAGGCAAGCCTTGCGCAACCATTCATGAATGCGCGCTCTCTCACCACGGAGCGGATCGAAAAAGACCCGAATGTGGCCAATCTTTATCGCCTCCTGTTTACCAGCGGTGGCCACCTGCGGATTGAGAAATTCTTCGATGCAAATAGCCTACCCTACTTTCTTGCCACCCGTGCAGTCGATCCCCATGGCCTTGAGTATGTGATGAATTATGATGCGCGCCGCCGTGTCACTTCAGTTACAGATCCGGGTGGAAAATCGATACAGTTGATTTACGGAAATATCGGCAACATCGGCCAAGCCAATGTATCATTTAGTTATAATGGATCGCTCGCAGCCACCGCCACGAAAGTATCCGTCGTTGGAGATTTCAATGGTTGGGATACCAACGCGCATACGATGAGCAAAGATGCCAATGGTGTATGGCGCACCACTCTTCCACTCCAGCTCGGGACGTGGGGTTATAAGATCGTGATCAATGATAGCACTTGGGAACTTGATTCACTCAATACAAATATCCCTGCTACAATCACTCAAAACAATGTGACGAACTCGCGCATCGATGTGAAAAATGCCGAGCAAAATCAAAATGCCGCTACCAACCAAACACTCAACTTCAGCTACACGGGCACTGCCACCACGGTGAGGCTTGCTGGTTCTTTCAATGGCTGGAATACCACTTCCCATCCTCTCACTTTACAGAATGGGGTGTGGAAAACTTCCATTTCAGTGCCACCCGGTGAGGTGCTTTATAAGTTTGTCGTCAATGGCAGCCAGTGGTTGTTAGACGCGGGGAATCCCTTCAAAAAGGCCGATGGTTTCGGCGGCTTTAACTCCACCGTGGTCGCCGGAAACGTCACGGATGCACTTGTCCGCGTGCAAGCCAATGATGGCCGTGCGGTGGATTTCTCCTACCAAGTATTTTCAGCAGGGCCGGCAGTGTATGCCACACTCATCGGTGCCAATTATGGCGATGGCGCTCCGGCGGCTTATGTTTATGAAGCGCCGAACTTTGTCCTGAATCGCCCGCGCATCAGAACAGCGGTCGATCCCCGCTACGGCGCAAATGCAGGTGCACGCATCGGCTATACCTACCGCAGCGGCTTGGTGGAAGGATTCATCGCCTCTGAGTTTGATCCCATTACGAATAACACTCACGTCACCTATAACTCGGAAGATCCCATCGTCCGCACCCTCACCCATCCCAATGGTTTAGTGGAAACGGCGATGGTCCAGAATGGCCAACTCCAAACCCGCGTCAGCAATGCGCCTAACTCGGGCTTCGGCACTTCATTCAATCACTCGGACAACGGCTGGGGCATGGCAAACTCGACCACGGATGGTCTCTCTCGCACCACCACCTACACCCGCACCGCCGAGTTCGGCAGAATCAAGCGCACTGATTTCCCAGATGGCACCTACCAATCCACGACCTTCCCCAATGAAACTAAGCCATTTTTCCCCTCCCAAGTCCGCAATACCGATGGCACCATCGTCACCTACACCCGTGATGTGAATAACCGCCCCACTCGGATCGATTACTCAGATGGCACCTTTGAAACTTTCACTTATACCGCCAGAGGGCAGGTCTTAGAGCACAGAGATCGTCGTGCGGTCGTCACGCTTAAGAGTTATACATTGTTCCAGTTGACGAGCTCCCGCCAAGGCACGGCTGGCTCCACCATCGGCCTCATGGATTATACTTATACGCCGCAAGGATATGTGGCATCGAAAATCCTTCCCGCAGTGCTCATGGCAGATGGCGCAGAGCGCCGTTTGGTAGAGATTTACACCTATGATCTTGCCGGGCGGATCATTTCCACCGCGTATCGTCAGAATACTCTCGCAGGCCTGCTGCTTGGCACATCCACCACGGTTTTTGGTGGCCATGGGCAGATTCTTTCGATGACGAATTCCCGTGGCCACACCACCACCCATACTTATGATAGCCTTTTCCGGCTCCTCACTTCCGCCGATCCTCTGGGGCGCATCACTGCCCATCAATACGGCGCGCTCGGCAGCTCTTGTAATACTTGTAGCTCCAATCCTAAACCCACCCGCACCACCACCCCGGATGGCATTATCACAGATTTTACTTATGATACGCTAGGCCGCCTAGTCACGAAAACCATCGCGCCCGGCACCCCCAGCGCCGCAATCACCAGTTATGGGTATGATGTGCTGGACCGGCTTGTCACCACCACTTCTCCTGAGGGCTTGGTCACCACTCGTAACTATGATTCCACCACTGGCCGCCTCACCTCCCAAGTGGTGGCATCCATCCCCGCATACACAACGGCATTTTCCCACACCACCAGCTACCTTTACAATGGCGTGGGAAACCCCATCCGCGTGACCTTCCCAGATGGCTCACGGCGGGATACCACCTACGATTTACAACAACGCATCACCCTCAGCGAGACGCGTAATCCCACCACCCTTGCAATCGTTTCACAAGAGTCCCGCCGCTACAACACACTCGGGCAGGTGGATCGGACCACCGATGGGCGAGGCTTCCATACCTTCCATTATTATGATGCGTTCGCTCGCAAGAATCGCATCACCAGACCAGATAACCGCGAGCAAACCACCACTTTTGATCCTGCGGGAAATGCAATTTCGGTCACGGCTTTCGATGCGCTGGTCACCACCCTGCGCAATGATCTTTTTGGCAATAACACCCTCACCTCTCATCCAGATGCAGTGCGCACCGCGAGCTATGAGGCAGGCCCGCATGGAGTGATTCTCAGCGAGACGGACCGAGGCACCACCACCACTTACCTCCATGATGCGGCTTCACGCCAAATTTCCAGCACCACGGGCAATGTGACCACCAGCATCACATGGAACGATGCGCTCCGCAGCCAGACTGTCACTCGCGGCACTCAGGCCACCACCACCACCCGCGATCTGATTGGCCGTCCCATTTCCTCTACCCAAGGAGCCGCTGGCCAACCACCCGTGCTCGTCAGCGCCACGGCTTACACTCGTGCCAATGGCATCACCACCGTCACTCAATCTCAAGGAAATCCTGCTATCACCACCTCTACAAACACCTATGACCCTCGCGGCCTACCGCGCACCACGGTAGATGGCAATGGCGATGTGACGAGCTATGCCCACGATGGACTAGGCCGCCAGACTTCCTATACCAATGCCCGCGGCCACACTTTTAGCTTCCAATACGATGCCGCTGGCCGCCGCACCGCCCGCACCGAGCCAGATAGCACATTCCAAACCTATACTTTTGATCTAGCAGGAAACATGACTCAGCATCGCAAGGCGGATGGCTCCACCCTCACCAGCATTTTTAATAATCTCAATCTTCCCACCTCGCAAACCTCCAGTCTCGCCGGGCAGTTTAACACTTGGAACTACGATTCGTTTGGTCGTCTCACCTCCATCGAGAATCAAGACGTCACTCTTTCCTACACCCGAGCGAACGCCAGCAATCGCATCACCACCGAGACCACCGTCATCAAGGGCCTTGCCAATCTCACCCGCAGCACCCAGCTCGGCTATGATTCCCATGCCCGCCAAAACGCCTTCGTCCGCACGGGAATGTTCAATGTCACTTATACATTTGATGCCGCAGGCCGCTATGCCACCGTCACGGACGATTCACCACCGCCACTCGCCACATATAGCTATAACTCGAATGGCCAGCTCAGCTCCATCGCGCACGAGAATGGTCTCACCACC
>JAYULG010000007.1:0-1589 GCA_043763755.1 Akkermansiaceae bacterium
TCTGGAAAAAATAAGGCCCAGCTCTTGGATCAAAATGAGTGCGAAAACACCGATGGGCAAATGCAGTAGGACTGGATGAAAGCGACCGAAAAACCGCACGAGATCCGGCATTTTTTCTGGGGCGGGCGCGCCTGCGAGCAATGGCATCGCGATCAATCCGCCGATGGCGAGAAGCCCAAAAAAAGTTACTACCCAAGGCCGTCTCGTGCGACTGGGTTTAGAGTCATCAATTGCCATAAGTTATGCAAAATACGTGGTGATATTGCTGATTCTTGCAAGGATTTTCATGCTCAGACATCAATGGTGACCTCTGGCTTTGCTCCCGGTTTCGGAGATTTTCCAGACGTTCCTTTGCGCAGAAAGGGCAGCCATTTTGTGACATCGTAGCCGAGATAGCTCATGGATTTCACTAAGATCCAAATGGCGGTGGCCTCGTCCAAGAAAGGGATAGGATCAGGAATCGGCCCTGCGATGAGTAGATAGACAGCAGATAAAATGGCAGCGATCCACGCCAAGCGTCTTTTCATAATAAGGTGACGCTAGCATGCTTTCAGGAACGCGCAAACCCGCGATAATTCTCGCTATACCTTCGCGACTTTCGCCATCGCTCTCACCACCACGTTGCGAGAAAACAACTACAAACTCGCGCTGGCAAGCGTCGGCCTGATTGAGGGTGCCCTCGGCAAAGATTATTCTGGCGCGGCGCGTGCGCGAAGTATCCGTAGTTCCATGAGCCAATCTGGCAGCATACTGCCTACTGCTGTGAAACCTCAATTACCTCCCAAAGAAGGAACGCTCGGCGGGTCAAAAGGAATTGTCCACCGAGCGCGTCCTGCCTCCCGCCAGCATCAAGGAACGCTCTTTTCCCCTTTTGGAGCGCTCTGTTTTGAGAGTCTCTCGCACCCTCTCATAAACCGATCATTCCGCCGATCAAACCGATCTTTCCTTTCGTAAAAACGCCCAATCCGATTGAGAAAAGGACTGTTCCTTTTTGTAGATTCTCTCTAAAGGTAAAAGAGTTACAAAAGTTGCGGCCACCACCTACCCGTTGAAAAATTTAATCAGCACTGGCATCGCGGATCAATTCCTCCAGTGGCGTGTCAAGTGCTCTGGCGATTCTCACCACATTTGCAAATGACGGCAACACACCGCCTGATTCGATGTGGCGCAATCCTGTCCTACTCAATCCTGACAATTGAGAAAATTGATTCTGTGAAATCCCCTGCTTCAGCCGCAGATCGCGCAGCTTTGCGACGACCGCTGCCGTGACCTCTTCGGGCGTTCTGTGAAACACACATCACTAAAAACAACTTGACCAACAGTGGATGAATGACCAAATACGGCCATGGTTTATTTGAGAAGTCTATTTGCAGCTCTGGCTTATCTCTCCTACCCCTGCGCAGCCATTGCAGAAGAGGGTGGACAAGTTTCCTCTCCGGCCCGCATCCTCGGCGATCTTCCAGACGGCACGCCTCCCTCTCCAGAGCCGCCGAAGCCTGAATTCGTCGTGGCGGCGAAAGATATTCTCGAATCCAAAACTCACCAGCAAGGCGGGCGCAAGATCACGGTCCAGCGCATCACACCCATCG
>JAYULG010000008.1:0-1588 GCA_043763755.1 Akkermansiaceae bacterium
TGGGTGTAAACTTGCGTGGTTTAGAAACGCTGACGGTGTGTTCCTCCCTTCACGCGCCGATCCAATGTCACACATGCGAGCATTCCGAGACGCTTCCCACTGACAACGATGGGCCGCCAAAGCACCACCATCATCATCAGTGCTGCATCCACGCGCTGCCCGTTGTCGTGGAATGCGACTCTGCAATTCTCCTGCCAGTTTCCGTCTCCGCGACTTTGAACTTACGTCCCGAGAGTGACGTAATTCCAGAAGCACCTTCTCTGAGTGCGGAAAAACCGCCATTGATCTGAGCTGCATTCGTTTGCGCTCCATCGTGCACATTTTGCACGAAAGCATCTGTTAGCCCGTTCCTTTTGGGCTCCATTGATCAATGCCTCCGGCGGCCTGCCGGTCTCCCTTCACTTGCGTTCTATCTATGTCTTTTTCATATCTCCATGCTGTAATGGCATATAGCCTCACGTTGCTACCTCTCTTTGCAGAGCCATCTCTGGTGGTGACACTTGCCAGCGTCCCCGGCCGTATCCGCGCCCAAAATCCTGATCTTGCGGCAGCGCGTCTTCTCATCCAAGAAGCGCTTGGCCGTTCGACTCAAGCGGGACGGCTCACGAATCCAGAAATCGAAACTGGTCTCGAACACAACCCACGCTTCCGCGAGGGGAAATTCGAGGTCGGAATCTCCCAGCGTTTTCCAATCACTGACCGGCTACGATTGGAAAAAAATGTCTCACGTACCGAAGTGAAATCTGCTGAGGCCGAAGTCCGCGAAGTGGAGCGACAGCTCACCGGATTAGCCCGTGAAACCCTCGTGAAAGTGCTGGCGAGCCGCCAGCGCCGCGAGTTGCTGCGTGAGCAAGCCGCAGTCTCCAAGCAGTTTGCTGATGTTTTATCAGACATCGCCGCAAAAGGTGAGAGATCACCGCTCGATGCAGGCCAAGCGAAACTCGAAGCCGTAAGTCTCTCCACTGAGATCCGCCAGCTCAACGCTAGCGAAATGGCCCTCATCGGCGAACTGAAGCCGCTGCTAGGGATGCGCCCCGGCGAGGCTCTCAGTATTGGCGGAAACCTACCGGAAGCTACAGTGCCGGGCACCTCCATCGATCCTGCACGGCGTCCAGATTTCCAAGCTGCTAGGCTCAACGCCCTCGCCGCCGCGCAGGGTGTCGCACTGGAAAAGGCAAAGCGCTACGATGACGTAGAGGGAGGAGTTTTCGCCGCAGCCGAGCGCACCGAGGACGCACCAGAAGGCTACGAAAACGAAGCGATCTTTGGAGTGCGTTTCAAAATTGCTCTGCCATTTTGGAATAAAAATGAAGGATCGATCCAGGAAGCCGAAGCGAAAAAAGTCCGCATGGAAAAGGAGGCCATCGCCCTTGGGCGCGGGATCCGTTTGGAAGCAGAAGCCGCCCGAGCTGAAATGCAGGAGTGGACGAAAATGATCGCCGAGATCGACCACACCTTGCTCCCGCTCGCCGATGCGCAGACTGAGCTAGCCGAAAATGCTTACCGCAACGCCCAAGGCGAAATCCAATCCGTCCTCCGCTCCCGCGAAAAACGCCTGCAACTCGCCTCTGCTAAGCTCGATGCGCTG
>JAYULG010000009.1:0-21738 GCA_043763755.1 Akkermansiaceae bacterium
AGAATCTTCGGTGTTTGTGCAGTGACCTTCGGGTTTCTGTTCGTGAGCAATGGCCATGCCCAAAACGAAGCACCCGTTCTAAAGGAATCCGCGAAGGTGGTGGTGATCCCAGTGCGCCAGCAAATTGCGAAGCCGGAACTTTTTATTCTGCGGCGTGGACTGAAGGAGGCGATTGAGCAAAACGTGGATACCATCGTGCTGGACATGGAGACGCCCGGCGGGGCGCTGGATGTGACGTTTCATATGCTAAAGGCGCTGGATAAATTTCCGGGAAAGACGATCACCTACGTGAATGGTGAAGCGATTTCCGCCGGGGCACTTATTTCTGCGGGCACGGATGAAATTTTCTTCGCGCCGGGAGCAGTGATTGGCGCGGCTGCTCCGGTATTGGCCACGGGCGGCGAGATCGATGGCACGATGCTGGCAAAGATCGTCAGCTACCTGAAAGCGCGGGTCCGCTCGATATCGGAGGGCAAGGGCTACCGGGGTGAGGTGATCTCGGCGATGATCGATATGGAGATGGAGTTCAAAATCGGCGAGGAGGTGATCAAGAAAAAAGGCGAGCTGCTCTCGCTGACGGCGCAGGAGGCGATGAAGCCTTATGGAGAACCACCCACACCGCTGCTGGGCAAAGGAATCGCCAAGGATCTGAATGATTTGCTCAACCAAGTGCACGGCGCGGGAAACTTCTCGGTAGTGAAAATGGAAGTCACGTGGTCCGAGAAGCTTGCGCAATATCTCACTTCCGTTACGCCGCTGTTGATCGGTGTGGGGCTGCTACTTTTGTTTGTGGAATTTAAAACGCCGGGGTTTGGAATCTTCGGAGTGGGTGGGATTGTGCTCCTCGCGGTGGTGTTTTTCACGCAATACACGGCAGGGCTTTCTGGGCATGAGCCAGCGTTGTTTTTCGGGATTGGTTTAATTTTGGTGCTGATCGATTTGTTTTTCATCCCAGGCTTAATTCTAGCGATGGTGGGGGGAATGATGATGTTCGCTTCGCTCGTCTGGTCCATGGCGGACTTCTGGCCCAAGGAACCGTTGAATTTTTCTGGAGACATCTTGGTGGGGCCACTGACGAATGTGATGATCGGCACAGTGCTGGCAGTGGTCATGTTTTTAGGAATTCTCCGGTTCCTGCCCCGCGGCGGGCTCTGGGGAAAAATGGTGCTAGAGGGTGCGGTGGGCGGGGAGCCTGGTGGCCAAAAGGCCATCTTGGGTGGCGGTGCCGGTGAACCACGCGGCCAGGCACTCGTCGGGAGGACGGGCGTAGCGACCACGGCGTTATTCCCGAGTGGGCAGGTGGAAATTTCTGGCAGGCGTTACGAAGCGAAATTGCTTTTGGGAAGTGCCGTTGCGGGGGCGGCCGTGCGAGTCACTGCGACGGGGGATTTTGGACTCACGGTGGAGGTGGTGGGATGAGCATCATCGTTTTACTATTTTCCCTCGGAATCGTCTTCATGGCGGTGGAAGTGCTTATTCCCGGCGCTATCCTTGGGATGCTCGGCGCGATATTCATGTTTGCGGGTTGTGTGATGTCGTTCATCAACTTTGGTTCGCAGGGCGGATTGATCGCCATTCTTGTAGCATTCGCAGTTGGAGGATTAGCGTTATACTTGGAACTCAAAGTCTTGCCGAAGACACGTTTGGGTAAGCGGGCATTTCTCAGTAAAGAGATCACGGCGGTGAGTGCGGCCTTTGGCAGCGAGGCGCTCGCATTGATTGGAAAATCTGCGGAGGCCATCACGATGCTATCGCCCAGCGGCTACGTGCTGGTGGAGGGCGTGCGCTACGAAGCATTTTCCCAAGCTGGCCAAGTGCCGAGCGGCGCTACTCTGAAAGTGGTGGGCGCTGACAATTTCCGCCTCATTGTTTCTCCTGTCCCATCGAACCTATAACTACCATGCCTGATATCACTACCATCGTCCTCATCGTCATTGCCATTCTCGGGCTGCTGCTCTTTGGCATCATTCTCTCATTTTTCAGCGTCTGGCTGCGAGCATGGCTTGCAGGTGCCTACGTGGGCTTCACCGATCTGGTAGCCATGCGCCTGCGCCAAGTGCCATACGGCATGGTGGTGGATGCGCGGATCACCGCAAAGAAGGCAGGCATTGAAATCCCGATCAATGACATCGAGGCACACTTCCTCGCAGGTGGAAATGTGATTCCCACCATCCAAGCCCTCATCGCAGCACGCAAGGCAGGCATCGAGCTAGATTGGGATCGTGCATGTGCGATCGATCTGGCGACGAAAGGTTCTGGCAAAAGTGTGGTCGAAGCCGTGCGCACCTCCGTGGATCCCAAGGTGATCGATTGCCCGAATCCCGCCTCTGGCCGCACCACCATCGATGGCGTGGCGAAGGATGGCATCCAAGTAAAAGTCCGTGCGCGTGTGACGGTGCGCACGAATTTGGACCGCTTCGTAGGCGGTGCGAAAGAAGAGACCATCATCGCTCGGGTGGGTGAGGGCATCGTAACGACCATCGGCTCCGCGGAAAGTTACAAGACGGTTTTAGAATCCCCGGATAGTATTTCTAAGGTGGTTCTCCATCGTGGGCTGGATGTGGGCACTGCATTTGAAATCCTTTCCATCGATATCGCAGATGTGGATGTAGGTGAAAACGTAGGTGCGCAGCTCCAAGAAGCGCAAGCCGAGGCGAATAAAAACATGGCGCAGGCCCAGGCGGAAATTCGCCGCGCCGCTGCCGTGGCGCTCGAGCAAGAAATGGTAGCCCGTGTGGCGGAAATGAAGGCAAAAGTGGTAGAAGCGGAGGCGCAAATACCGCTCGCAATCGCCGAGGCATTCCGCAGTGGCCGCCTTGGTGTGATGGATTACTACAAAATGGAAAACGTAAAATCTGACACAGAGATGCGCGCAAGCATTTCAAAATCGGAAGGCGCGTAAGGTAATTTAACAAAATCACTTCATGGATTGGCTCTCTGATAATTTCCAGATCGTTGCTCTCGTTTTGATCGCTTTTGCCGGTTGGATCAAGAGCCGCATGGAATCAAAGACCGAAGAGCCGGAGCTGCCCGAAGAGCAAGAGCCGCAGGAAGGGCGCGAGGACTTCGGCCCAGATCAGCAGTGGGAACGTGCGCCCAGCGTGCCACCGCCATTGACCTGGAGCCAGCCACCGCCGCCGATGATCAACCCGGCGGCGGCCTTTGAGGCGGCTCGTGAATCCGCCGCAGTGCTCAAGCACCAACAAGATCTTGCAGAGCGCTTGCGCCAAATCCGGGAAACGAAAGCGACCACCTCAGGCGGTGCCAAGGCGACGCGTGCGCGTGTGGCAGCCTCGAAAGCACTCACCAAAACGGCAGCGCCCGTTTCTATCAGCCTACGCAGCCGCTTGCATGACAAAGGCGAGCTGCGGCGAGCTTTCGTGCTAAAAGAAATCCTCGCGCCACCTCTCAGCGAGCGCTGAAAATCACTGGGAATGGAATTTAGTAGAGATTCCATTCCCACTGATGATACCTGCGAGCCGCTCCGGGTGACGGCCGTGGGCGATGTGGGATTCGATACCTGCATTCACGGCAAATTTCACGGCTTCCAGTTTGGAGGCCATGCCACCCATCGAGAAGCGGCCTTTATCATTGCGGACGTGACGGAAGACCGCGTCGATGTCTGTCACCTCGCGGATCAGCTCATTGCTCGCCGGGTCTAGCAACCCATCCACGCTGGTGAGCAGGATGACGCGGGATGCGCCCGCAAGTTTCGCGACTCGCACGGAGAGCATATCATTATCGCCAAACTTCAGTTCCTCCACGGCTACTGAATCATTCTCGTTGATGATGGGAAGGATGCCGGGTTCTTCCAACAGACGATTTAGCGTATCAGAAACGTATTTTGAGCGTTCTGGCGTGCCAAGATCTGCGGCGGTGAGCAGGACTTGGCCGATGGTAACATCAAAGTTTGCGAACAAGCTGCTATACGTTTGCATCAGGCGTGCTTGGCCGATGGCGGCGCACGCTTGGCGAGTGGCGGTATCTTTCGGGTACTCAGTGAGGCCCAAAGCAGACACTCCAGAACCCACGGCACCGGAGGAAACAAACAGGCACTTGTGGCCACTATTGATCAGCTCAGAAATGGCAGAAACGAGATGGACGAGAGCAGCGCGATCTAGCGTGCCATCGTCCGTTTTGGTGAGCACGCCAGTGCCAGCTTTGATGACTGTGAGATGGGAGGTCATGGGAAATTAAGAATAAGTCTTATAGGACCTATAGGACCTATTAAGGTGCCTTCCAGTCCGGGAACTCAGTCTGGAGTTGCTGGGCATACTTTGCGGCCTCGTTGGTGTTTTGCTGAAGTTCGAGAGTCTGGCTGAGCTTCCAAAGTGCGAGTGGCTTCAGGTCTTTATCTACGCTGAAATTGATGACGTAGATGTAAGCAGCGGCGGCTTTCCCAAATTCTTTGGCCTCCAATTCGAGATCGCCGAGGAGAATACGCAGCCCGGCACTGGTGCGGCCTTGGGGATTAAAAGCGAGAGCTTCGTCAGCGGCTTTGCGAGCTTCGGCTGGGCGGTCCAGCGCGATGAGCGAGCGCCCTAGATCTAGCAAGCCATCTGCTTTCCAGCTTGGATTGTCTTCCACGGTTAGCACGTTATTTGCGGCAGTGAGTGCGCGTGTGGCATCGCCCGTTTCGAGCAGTGCTTTGGCGAGATAGCGCCAAACTTCTTTGGGGGTTTCGAGCGGTTCGCTTTCATTGGCGACGAGATCGAGAAAAGTGGCGGCGGATTTAAAATCTCCAGAGTTGTAGGACTGCATACCAGCCCACTGGAGGGCTTGGTCCGGGATATCAGATTGATAGTCTCCTTTGAGTGCGAGGTTGATTTCAGCGGCGAGGTTCGTAGGGTCTTGCGCGGCGAAGTAGCCGAGGGCTAGGAGGATCCCCGCGTGTTTGCGGTAGGCATCTGGGCGGAGTTCGCGGGCTTTTTCGAGGAAGGGAACTGCGTTTTTTGCATTGTTTGATTTTACGAACCCCCAGCCGATCCAGTAATTCGCCTCTGCGGTGACGTTTGCATCTAGGTCTTTGCCATTTTTGAGAAGCCCTTGGTAGCGGCTGGTCATGTCTTGGATATCGCCATTGCTTCTGCGCATGCGGGCTGATTCAAGCCACGCGAATGCGCTCAGATCATCCGGGGTGCCGGGCGCGGTGAGGCGATCAAAATCAGCAATGGCTTTTTCAGGTTCCGTGGTCTCGGCGTAGGCTTTGGCACGCTTCGCGAGGGCGGTGGGGACTCGTGAGTCTTTGGGGTAAGCAGTGATGAAATCGGTGAGGGAGCGGATGGCCCCTTGCGGATCGCCAGCTTCTGAAAGGCACCAGCCACGCTGGTAGAGAAGGCCGCGGCGGTTGGTATCGTTGAGTAGAGTCGCATTGACTTCAGAGAAAACTTTGGCTGCCTTCGCGGTTTCCTTATTCGAGAAAAGTGTCTCCGCTTTCATCATCAAAGCGGTGTGAATGCGGGGATCCTCAGGGCGAGATTTCCGGTAAAGTTGGAGGAAGGCATCGACTTGATCCGGCACGTGGTGGCCTTCGATTTGGAAAAAGCAAAGCAGGCGATAGTAGGAGGCCTTGAAAGCGAGGTCTTTCTCGGGTTTGACGAGCCGCTCTACCTCACGGAAAAGGCTGAGTGCCTCGCTGGGCTGCTTGAGCTGCATGTAAGAGCGGGCAGCGAGCATTAGGCGCTCTGCCTCCTTTTCGCCTTGGGCCTTGGTGTTGCTACTGCGGAAAATTTCGATGACTTCGCGGTATTCCTTCATCGCGAAATGATTGCCCATCAGTGCGGTTTGCGCGTCTGGGCGGAACTCCGTCATGCCCTCGCTGGTGAGGATCAATTGGAGGTATTTTTGCGCAAGGTCTGTCTGGTCAAGCTTCGTCGCGGTGAGAGCGGCTTGAAGGGCGGCCTCGCCACGGAGCTTCGCAGTGTGTGGGCCATTGATGACCTCTTCGAAGTAGGCGAGCGCTTCCCCGAGCTTGCCGTCTTTGAGCAAAATTTGGCCAAGGGCGATCTTGGATTGCGGGGCGAAAAGCGCACCTGCGGGATCTGCGATGACTTTTTTAAAAGCACCGATGGCTTCCCGGTTCCGGCCCAGAAGGCGGTAGCAGTTTCCTGCGAAAAAATTCCCGCGTGGGCGGTCTTCTGGCTTCGCGGCATTCGCGGCATAGCGCTCAAACATGGGCGCGGCGAATGCATATTCTGCCTTATTGTAGTGGTCTGCGGCGAGCGTGTAAGCGGCAGCGGCAGCCCATTTCCCTTGGCCAAAGCGAGTGAGCAAGGTGTTAAAGCAACGCTTCCCATCATCGATCCGGCCAGCTTGGTAGTAGCTGTTTCCCAAATACCAATAGCCCATTTCCGCATTCGGGTGATCTGGAAAACGATTGATGTAATCGTCAAAAAGCTCGGCGGAGCGTTGATAGTATTCGAGGCGATTCTCGAGCACGGTGCTGCTTTGGGCGGAATCGTAAAGGTTCTTCGCGCGGAGGAAAAAATCGTTTGCTTGATTGGCAGCCAAGGCAGGATCGACGGCTTCCGCCCGTGGCGCTTGGCCGAGGAGCGGGCTGGCGGCAATGATCAAAGTGGCGAGCGCGAATTTCAAGGTGCGAGAGGATTGACGGGTTTCCGGCGCTTGGCAAAGCGATTCACTCGCTGGCCGCTGGGCGCTGGGTGGCGAACGAGATGTTCCAGATGCCGGATTTCTGGCAAACATCGATGACCTCGACGATGCGCTGGTAAGGCACTCCGCCATCGCCCCGGATGCGGACAGGTTGATTTTTATACACTTGAGCGATGGCCGAGAGCTTGGTGATGAGTTTGGGCAAATCCACCGTCACGGAATCCACCCGGATGGACCCATCTGCGAGGATATTGATGATGATTTCACCGCGCTGGCGGGTAGGATCTGCACCTTCTTGGGCGGTGGGCACCGAGACATTGAGCTCAGTTTCGGATTGGCTGTATTGCCAACTGATGATGAAAAAACAAAGCAGCAGCAGCAAGATATCAATCATCGGGGCCAATTGCAGGGCGATGGGCGGTGGTTGACTCTTGGTAAATTTCATCCGTGCTGGCGTTTAGATTCCATGCAAGTCCGGGCGCTCACCCGCAAGCGGGGATGGGACGGGCATCGCATAGTCTTCACGGGAGCGGAGGGGCGGACTCGGGTAGGGCTGGGATGGCTGGGATGGCTGGGATGGCTGGGTGCGCTCATGTTGGGCGTGAAGGAGGGCCATCAAATGAGTGGCGGCAGCTTCCAATTCGGAGACGTATTTTTGCACCCGCCCACGGAAAATCGCGTAAAAAATGAATGCTGGAATGCTGATCGCGAGGCCACCCGCAGTTGCGATTAGTGCTTCAGAGACTCCCTCGGCTAGCCCCATTTGCTTCACACCAGCCACCTCGCCAGAGGAAATTTCGAGAAACGCCTTGATCATGCCGATCACCGTCCCGAGCAGGCCCACCATCGGCGCAATCGAGCCAATGTCTGCGAGATAGTTGATCCGCGAGGTGAGAATGCCCGCTTGGCGCGAGCCTTCTGCTTGCGCCACTTCTCGCACGTTTTCGAAGGAGGAGGTGGGATTGCTGGTGATGAAATCCACCGTTTTCTGGGTGATGCGCGCCATGCATTCATTGCGCCGCAAGCTGTAGGTGGCGAGGCCAAGGTAGTCTCGTTTGCGGATGAGGCTCTCCGCGGTGTGCATGAAGCGGTCGCTCACGATGCCGTTGCGCCGGATCGTCAGGAAAAACAATAGAATCATCAGCAGAGTCACCACCGACATCAGTGCCAGCGGATACATCATCGGGCCGCCTTTGACGAGGATTTCGAGGAAGTCCATTTCCTTAGGAGCGGAGGGTGCCTCTGCGGCGTTCGCGAAAAGCGCGGAAAGGAAGAACCCTGCGCAGGTCAGATGGAAGCACTTCATGAAGATAGATGCGAGTCTAATGGTGGATCAGCGCAAAGCAAGCACCGCATCGCCAACAGGGTTTTACGATGAATTTAAGGTCGTCTTTCAAAGTGCCTTGTGGAATGTGCTGAGTGGAAAATCAGATACGCGAATTTGAGCTTTGCAGAGTGGGGGGATAAATTCATTTTCCTGCCGCTCTATGTCCACCCCCAGCACCACTCCACAAATTGTCATCGGCGGCACCATCGCCATCGATCATGTCAAAACTCCCGAGGCTGAAGCACAAAATCTCCTCGGTGGTTCGGCGGCCTACGCGGCACTCGCGGCTTCGTTTTTCTCACGGCCTGTGAATCTCATAGGCATCATCGGTCGGGATTTCCCGGAGGAGCACCTCGCCATGCTGGAGAAACAAGGCGTCACCCTCAGTGGGGTGGAGCGCTCGGAAAATGAATCGTTCACATGGTCTGGCGAGTATCATGCAAATATGAATGATCGCACCACTCACCGGGTGGGCCTCAATGTGTTAGAGAGCTGGAAAGTCACGGTGCCAGCCATTGCAGCCGCCTCGGAAATCGTGGTGCTAGCAAACATGTCTCCAGACAATCAACTCGAAATGCTCGCACAATGCGGCGCACTCAAGACAGATGGCAGCGGTGCGGAGCGCTTCATCATCGCGGATACGATGGACCTGTGGATCGAGATCGCAAATGAGCGGCTGCACGAGGTTTTGCCGCATCTTGATCTATTTGTCCTAAATGAGGGCGAGGCCCGCGAACTTGCCGGCACTTCAAATTTGGTGAAGGCTGGGAAGATTTTGCTTGAAAAAGGCCCATCAAACGTGGTCGTAAAGCTAGGTGAATTTGGCGCGATGTTATTTTCAAATGACGGCGAAATTTTCCGTTGCAGCGCCTATCCGCTCGAGCATGTGGCAGACCCCACCGGCGCGGGTGATACCTTTCTAGGCGGGATGGCCGGCTATCTCGCATCGCAAGGGCATGCGCCATATTCGGCGGCACTTCTGCGTGAAGCCATCATCAAAGGCTCGATCCTTGCATCATTCACTTGTGAGGCTTTTTCCACCAAGAAACTCGAAGGACTCAGTGAGGCAGCCATCGAAGAGCGGCTTGAAGCGTTTCGCCAGCTCACTCGTTGGTAACTCCCGATAGCACCCGCGGCTCACTCAAAGGGGAAAACTCTTGAAAGTAAGGTGCTCCATCGCTTGTATCGCTGCCCTGCGAATAACCAATTTCACAACCCAAACCACCAATTCCCGCTCTCATGATCCCACGCCCTGCCCTGCTCCTTCTGCTCGCCGCCACACCTGCACTCCATGGTCAATCGTTTTATGGCGATCCACCAGACGCGAATCACCCGTGGGCCGTGCATGACATGAATCGGCCTCAGCCGCCGCTCGTCACGCCGGGCACTCCGAGCACGCAGGACAAGCCGGGCACCCCACCGTCTGATGCCATCGTGCTTTTTGATGGCACAGAAGCTACTTTGAAAAACTGGGAATCCGACAAGGAAGGAACGCCACCTACCGAGTGGATCGTGGAAAATGGTGCGCTGCAATGTGCGCCTGGCAGCGGCTACATCCGGACGAAAACGCAGTTTGGCGATTGCCAGCTCCACGTCGAGTGGGCCGCACCTACCAAGGCGGAAGGCTCCAGCCAAGGTCGTGGCAATAGCGGGATTTTCCTGATGGGGAAGGCAGAGGTGCAAGTCCTCGATAACTACAAGAATCCCACCTATCCCGATGGTTTCGCCTCATCCGTCTATGGCGTGAATCCTCCGATGGCCAATCCGCTGCACGCCCCGGGCGAGTGGCAGACCTACGAAATCATCTTCCGCCGCCCCATTTTTGATGCGAATGGCAAAGAACTCGATCCCGGTCGCCTCACGGTGACCGTCAATGGCGTAGTCACCCAAGATAGCACCCCACTCGAAGGCGGCGGTGGCCATAAATCTCGGTCTAAGTCTGCGCCGTGGCCAGACGCCGGGCCGCTCAAGCTGCAAGACCACGGGAACCCAGTGCGTTATCGGAATATTTGGTATCGCCCGCTCGCAAAGCGCGCGGTGGAAGGCGGCACGGATGGTCGCTTGAGCGAGGAGGCGACCACTGCCAAGCGTGCAGAAATCGCCGCGCAAATCCGCGAAGACGCTGCTTCCAAGTCTGGTTTTGAAGCCACCTTACGCCAAATGGAATCTCTCACCTATGCCATGGATGCTGCTACTTTAGCCACCACGCAGAAAACGGCTGCCGATTATTTTGCCTCCATCTCCGCCCTCTCAGGTGCGAATCTGGATGCAGCGAAGGATCAAATCAAAGGCCTCCACAATGCCATGAGTTTCCTGAGTAAACACCAAGTGATTTCCGCACCCTACGCCGAGGAAGCAGGGCTCAAGAAAATCATCGAGGAAAAAGGTTGGGATAAATAAATCCTGCCTTTTCTCGGACCAATCACTGGTCTTCGGTGATCAATCCGGCTCTCACGGCGAAGCGCACAAGTCCGGCAAGATCCGTCAGAGCGAGGGCCTTCATCAGTTTCGCACGGTGATATTCCACAGTCTTCGGGCTGAGGTCTAAGCCGTAGGCGATCTGCTTAGCATTTTGTCCCTGCGCTAGAGATTTCAGAATCTGAAGCTGGCGGGCTGTCAATCGCGCCAAGTGCGAGGTTTGCTTCAAAAGCTGGGCAGCTCCTTCCTCTTTCAATTTTTCATCAGGGTGGAGGCAATCTTCGAGGGCAGTTTCAGCTTTTTCAGTGCGGGCTTCCGCATGCTCGGTGCGGGTTTTTGCATTCTCTGTCCTACTTTCTGCTCGTTCTGCGCGAGTTTCTGCCTGTTCTGCACGAGTCTTCGCCCTTTCCAACCGGCCTTCGGCCTGGGCTACGCGAATCTCTGCCTGCTCAATGCGAAGCTCTGCTTCAAGGGCACGAGCTTCCGCCTGCGCGACTCGCTTCTGAGCCGCAGGCGTCGGGATCGAGGGATTCTTTTTTTTCATAAAAATTCCCCATACTTGAACACAATATTTCTTGGTGTGCAACGGTCAGTGCTGTCATCTCGGTATCTCGCTGCTATTTCCCGCTCCAGCCGCCGCCTAGCGCTTTTGCTAGCGCAGCGAGGCTGATGGCCTGCTGGGCTTCTAGCTGGCGGAGCGCGAGGCGCGTTTGAAGCACGGTGCGGTCTGCATCCACTACTTCTAGATAGCTGCTGAGGCCTTTATCAAACCGTTCTTGAGAGATTTTTTTGGTGTCTTCCGCGCTGTTCAAGGCACGTCCTAGGGCAGCGCGGGATTTAGCGAGGCCTTGTAGATCGACGAGGGCGTTCTCCACTTCTTGGAGTGCTACGAGCAAGGTTTGGCGGTAGTTCGCGAGGACTTCATCGTAGCGGCTGCGGGCGGCCTGGTAATTTGCGCGGTTTGCCCCGCCATCGATGAGCGGTGCCACGGCATTTGCGCCTATGGAAAGGACGCGATTCTCCCAATTGAGGAAGTCTCCCGCATCGAGTGACTCAAGGCCTGCGGAACCGATAAGATTGAAACTTGGGTAGAACGCAGCCTCAGCCACGCCGATGCGGGCATTCGCAGCACGCAAATTTTGCTCGGCAGCGCGCACGTCTGGGCGGCGGCCTAACACTTGTGCAGGAAGGCCCGGGCGGATGATGGGCAGGCTTTTGAAGGTGGATTTCTTTGAAACAGAAAAGGCTGCTGGACGGGTGCCACAAAGCACGGCGAGGGCATGCTCGGCAGAGCCGCGTTGGCGCTGGACGGCGGCGAGATCATTGCTGGCCAGCTCCATCTCCGTGCGTGCGCGGGTGGTGGCGAGACCATCGGTGAGGCCGGCATCGGTGCGAGATTTCTGGATGGAAAGGGCATCGTTGCGGCTGCTCAAGGTGGCGGTGAGAACGGCTTCTTGCGCATCTAGGCCGCGGAGAATGAAGTATTGGCGCACCACTTCGGTAGCGAGGCCAAGGCGCTGCGAATCTAGCAATGCTTCGCTGGCAGCGGCTTGGGCAGTGGCGGCCTCAATGAGGCGCTTGTTGCGGCCCCAGAGATCTGGATCGTAGGCGAGATCGAAGGAGCTGCGGTAGCGTTGGTTTTCAAGTTCAATGGCAGCGCCGGGTGGGAGATTTGCACCGATGCCAGCTTGAGAATTACGACTGATACCGGCAGAACCCGCGAGATCAAGCGTGGGGAAAAGCCGGGCGCGGTCCACACCGATGAGGGCGCGGGCAGTATCCACGCGGGCTTTGGCGGCTGCCAAATCATTGTTCGAAGTGAGCGCGCGGCTGACGAGGGAGTTGAGCTCACCATCATTGAAGAGCCGCCACCATTGATCTGGGAGGGCTGCGGTGGAAGTGGCGCGTCCCTCTTTCCAAGTGGCACCGGCCGTGGCACCGGGGAGTTGGAAATTCGGGCCTAGCTCGCAGGAGGCGCTGAGCAGGGCGGTGGCTAGGCAGAGGAGGTGGAATTTCATAGCTCAGTCGAAAACAGTGGGTAGGCCGGTATGTTCCGCGTGTTGCCAAGCAAGATCAAGGTAATGCAGGGCGGCACGGTGGGGGCAGAGCGGAGGTAAATTTTCTGCGGTGAAAAAATCCGCACCGCTCGTCTCATGGCTGGTGGTGAGATTTCCACCGATGAGCTCGCACAGGAATACAAGCTTATAGATGTGCTCAGGCTGGCGCGGGTGGCCTTGGCGATCCTTATCCCAGCAGGCGATGAGCTTGGTGGCTGTGACTTCCATGCCGGATTCTTCCCGCACTTCTTTGACGGCATTTTCCGCTGGACTGCCATTCAGATCTGCCCAACCGCCAGGCAGCGTCCACAAGCCAGAGGACGCTTCTTGGACGAGTAGGATGCGCTTCTTTTCATCGAACACTGCCGCTCGCACATCCACCTTGGGCGTGGCGTAGCCAAACTCGATGGGCCATTGAAATTCCGGTATTGCAGCCTGCATCGGCAGCGAGGCGAGCTCGTGCAAGCGGCGGTAGCGCTCGAGATCGAACGGCCCCTCGGAAAACCTCAGGCCAGCCTCAGCGATGGATTTGAGCTCGCGGCTCAGCGCGATCCAATCCGGATTTTCCATGGATGAGGGTGAGTTCATTTGAGGGGAGCCTCGATGAAGACATCGACTTGTTGGCCGACGTAGAGCGGTGGGTTTTCAGGGCGATTGAGCAGAAAGATCACTTGTAAGACGCGGGTGTCCACGCGCTCGGTGCTGGCTCCGGTGAGGGAAATTTTGGGGATGACGAAGGGTTCCACGCGGATGAAATCAAGGGGGAAGGTGATGCTGGGATCACCCTTGAGATAGGCGATGGCGCGTTGGCCGGGACGGATGCGGGTGGCGTTTTGCTCATCGATATCGGCGCGGATTTGGAGTTTATCGGTCTGGCCGATGATCATGGCGGGATTTTTAGGGGCAGTGCCTGCGTATTCGCCAGCGCGGATATTGAGCTGGATGATGTCTCCATCGCGCGGGGCGCGGACGGTGAGGCGATCAATCAATAGGGTGAGGCGTTGAAGCGAAAACTCAGCGGAGGCGAGCTGGGCCTTGGCAGCGATGACTTGGGCTTGGGCCACGGCGACTTCTTGTTCGCGGTTTTCAAGATCATCCCCGGAAACCGCGCGGCGGTCTGAAACGGCGGCGAGGCGGGCGAGTTGGGATTGGATTTTAGTAAGCTGTGCATGGCTTACGGCAAGCTGGGCCTGGGCGATTTCGCGTTGGGCTTGGATGGTGAACTTTTCCGCGAGTAGATCCCGGTCGTCTAATTTAAACAAGGGTGCGCCTGCTTGGATTGTGTCGTTCACTTTCACGAAAACTTCCGTGACAAGCCCGGGAGCTGGCACGCCGATGGCAACATTTTCGCTCAGCGCCTCAAGAATTCCGGTGGCGGCCACGCTTTGCTCGAAGGGCTTGGGAGGAGGCATCACGGGTGGATCACCGCCCAGCACTGGCTGATTTTTTGCCTGAGCTTGGAGGGCGTGAACCATGAGGAAGATGCCAGCGATGGCAGCGAGGATGAAGCCGTAACGGAGAATTTTAGAAAACATTGGGTGAGGTGGGCTGAATGTAAAATAATTCGTCAAGCGTGCTCGTGGATGAACTTAGGCGGGGTGGGGTGGCTCTGCTGGGTGATGCCGAGGATTTCTCCATCGTCCATGCGGGCGATGCGATCAGCATAAGGGAAGATGCGATTGTCGTGAGTGACGATGATGATGGCGCGGCCGGGTGTGTTTGCGACGTTGAGGAAAAGATCGAGCACGATTTCCCCGTTCTTGGAATCAAGGGCGGCGGTGGGTTCATCACAAATCACCAGCGGCGGTTGGTGGACGAGGGCACGGGCGATGGCCACGCGTTGTTGCTGGCCGCCGGAGAGTTTGGTGGGTCGCTCGCGCCAGCGGTCTGCGAGGCCTACGCTGGCAAGAGCCTCGCGGGCGGCTTGTATGGCGTGGCGGTTTGAGCTGCCTTGGATGAGCAGTGGCACAGAGACATTTTCCGCGATGCTGAGGGTGGGGATGAGGTTAAATTGCTGGAAAATGAAGCCGATGTTCTTCGCCCGGAAGCGAGTGAGCGCACTGCCAGACATGCTATGAAGTGGCTGTCCGAAGACGTGGATGGAGCCAGACTCGACTTTGAGAGTACCTGCGATGGCGGAAAGCAGGGTAGTTTTCCCGCACCCGGATGGGCCCACGAGCATGAGAATCTCACCCGGATAAGCCGCTAAATTCACATTTTTTAAAACATGGATGGCGTTCACCCCTGTATTGAAAGACTTCTCCACATTAGCCACTTGGACGATGGGTTCAGCAGCTAGGGAAGGTTTCATGCGTGGGAAACCGTGGCAGAATCAGGTGAGAAATAAAGCTGGAGCATCGTTCGCTAGGGGAGTGGAAGAGGGAAGCGCAGAATGTGCCACAGTCAACGTGGAAAATGCCCATCAGATGTAGCCCATGCCCACGGCGGTGATTCTCAAGATATTCCACCTGAATAATTTTAAATGGAGGTCTTTCTCAATCCATCTTGGCACGGTGCAGCCCTTTGAGAATTTCCGCAGCGAAGGGATTTCCCTCCTCGGCAAGTTCGTGGAGGAAACCGAGCCCTTGCTCGCGCACGGCGGGGGACGAGTGCGATAGCGCGGCCTCAGCCACTTTGGGCGTGAGGAAACGGGCAAGCATCTGCCGCGCAGTGACTTCATCGGCCAGTGGGAGTTTTTCCAAGTAATCGCGTTCCGCCTTCGCTTCTAGAAAGGCGATGTCCTGCAAATCTTTATCGCGTCCGGTGTCCTGCTTACTGAGAAGTAGGTCCACTGCGTCTGGCAACCGGGTGCCATCTTCGAGCGGTAATGCGCGTTCCCAGACTTCGTCAAAAGAACTCATGTCGATTTCATTGGGATCGCGGAAGATATCGAGTGGCTGATTGCACCCCATCAAGCGCACCACACCATCCCTCTCAATCACCTCTGCAAGCTGCTCGCGCGAAATAACCACCCAACTTCCGATGGCGACAAATCGTAACTCGGGGGATTGATCTAAAAGGGTGCATACCGCTCCCGCCCATGCGATGAGAGAAAGACTGGAATCGAGCCAAATATCCGCGTCGTATGTAGGGCGGGCATGACCATGGGAAATGACCGCCAAGCCACCTAGCATGACGATGCGATGGCTGGCCGCCAGCTCCTTAGTCAGTCCGGCTGTGGTAATTGGATTCCCCATTGTTTTGCGGTCAGTTTGATTTGATCTGAGATCCAAATGGCATCGGCCATGCAGCGCACGCCGCCGGGAAGCCAAGGTTCAGAATTGTCAGGGATGGGCTGGAGTCCGTGGGCCACCCGTGAATTACCTTCAGGTCTGCCTTGCTTACGCCGCACCCACTCGCGCGATTGGCGCATGGAGAAGAGCCACTGTGCACGCGCTACGTTGGGGCGATATTGTTTCATGAGGTGGTAGATACGATCTAGGGAAATTTCCTGCCAGTAGAAAGTCCAGCAACCGATCATGCACCCGCTGATTCTGTTCAGGCGAATTCCACCTGCTCGTAAAGCTCAGCGAGTGGAAGGCTGGCCTCGATTTCTGGCAGGGGAATGATGGCAGCAAGTCCCGAGTGAGTTTCGATGGCAAAGCCGCCCTCGGGCTTGCGGCGGTGAAGGGTAGCGGTGGGGGTGGCGGAGTCCACAAACAACAGCACTTTGAGGGAAGGAATGGTGAGGTAAGCATCACGTTTTTCGCCGAGATCGGTGCGGCGCGTGGAGTCGCTGAGAACCTCGATGATCACCACTGGGCGATCTTGAAAATGATCGGAAGAAGGATTTGAATGGCAAACGACAAGAGCATCCGGATAATAGAAACGAGTGTGGTCAGGATATTCGATGCGCACCTTGGTGTCGCTATTGAAGGGGCGGCAGGATTTTCCGCGAAGCTGAGTGCCAAGAGAAAGTAGTGCATTGACTGCAATCGAACTATGTTGGTTCGTGCCGCCAGCCATCGCATGGGCGCTGCCGCCGAGGTATTCGTGCTTCACTTCACTCAGCTCCTCACCCAGCAAATACTCGGCGATGTTGAGACGATGCGGGTGCTTCAGCGCTGTCATAGGCAACCTCTATCATTCGCAGACGGCCTTGGCAACTCATGTGCGGAACACCGCAGCAGGTTCATACAGACTAAGGCGGATGATGCCAAGAGCGGCGGCAAAGAGGCAAATGAACTGGATAGCGCCAAAGACGGCGAATGGGATGATGGTAGGCATAAAAAACGGCGCACCGTTCTGAATCGCGCTGAAAGTGAATCCTGCAGTAGCGAGGAGACCCACACCAAAGCCGATGGTGCCCACAGTCATGGACTGAATAATGAGCATGATGCTGAGCCGGAAATTGGACATGCCCATGGCTTTCAGCGCCCCGAGATGTTTCAGATTATCCAGCACAAAGGCATAGAATGTTTGGCAGGAAATGGCGATGCCGACGATGAGTCCGACAACCACCGTGGTGCCGAAGGAAATGGGGATGGAGGTGTTTTTCACAAACCAGAACACGGTCTTGGTATTAAAGTCCTCGGGTGCATCGAAATCGAAATCGCGGTTCACGTAGGCACGGAGGCCAGTTTGTTTCACGATCTCTGCTGCTGCGGCCTCTGGAGTGGTGCCAGGCATAGGCGCAGCGATCACCGCAGAGAGCATTTTCCGCTGAGGTGGCGCGTATTGCAGCGCGCGCTCGTAAGTGGTCCAGACGTAAGGCCCACCTGTGAAGGAGCGCATGGACTCGGCGATGCCTACGACGCGGGCCTCAATGTCGTTGATCTCAAAGCGGTCCCCCACCTTGATGGGCTTCTTGGGATCGCTTGAGAGAAAATTCACGGCGAGTTCATCGATCACCACAGTGTTGGGCAGGCGGAGATCGGCGAGATTTCCGGCGATGAGACTGCGTGGAGCGCCAGCGAGCGATGCGGAGTCGATGCCTACGAGCTGGATGATTTTAAATGCGCCATTGTCTAGCTTCACGCGCTGGATGCCGTTGTAGAGCGGCATCGCCCAGCGCACGCTGGACACCGAGCGCACTCGGGCAACGTCGGTATCGCGCATGGGGCTAGTTTCATTAATCTGGGTGACTTGCGGATCCACAACGTAGATGGGCGCATTGACATTCTTCAAAGTGGCAGTGGTCCAGCGCATCAGTCCGCAGAAAATAGCAAGCTGCTGAAGGATTAAAAAAGTAGCGAAAAAGATCCCGAACACCAGCATCAGATACTTCGCCGTATCACCAAACAGCATTTTAAGTGCGAGACTAAACATATCTAGAAACTGGAATAATGGCAGTCCAAACTGTCACGCCACAGCCTAGGCATCGAATGGGTATGTGCAATCCGTGATGCGTAAATGAGTGAAATTTTCTTCCAAGCATCTTTCATTCCTTAAGGGTTGAGTGGATTGTCCTGCTCTCGCTGCGCACAGAGCGTGGAATGAAACTGCCTCGTTCATAGAGAATGTGGACCTTCCAAATAACGTGATTGCGTAATGTATCCGAAGTTGAAAAGAGTTGTCACGCTGCGGGAAAAAGCCGATACCACTCGCATTGCACCCCCCGCAGTGATGACATTTGCATTATTAACCTCTCTACTTCCTAACCCCGCAGCTCGCTTGTCATCAGACAGGCGAGCACTTTGTGTGTTCTGCATCTAGCCACACATAGCAAAGGTTTTCTACTAACTTTATATCCTAAATAATTCTCTAACTATCATGAAAACACAAAAAATACTCGTTGCCGGTGGCGGTGGCTTCATCGGCGGGCAGCTCACCCGAGTCCTCCTTGAGCGTGGCCATCAAGTCGTGGTTGCAGACATCAAGCCTACAGATCGCTGGTATCAATATCATGAAAAGGCAGAGAATCTTGTGCTCAATCTTGAAGAGAAGGATGCCTGTTTCAAAGCGGCAGAGGGCTGTGATGTGATTTACAACCTCGCCTGTAACATGGGTGGTATGGGTTTTATCGAAAACAATCGCGCCCTTTGCATGCTCAGCGTGCTCATCAACACCCACATGCTAATGGCGGCCCGCCATCACAACGTAAAGGAATACCTCTACTCATCCAGTGCTTGCGTCTATGCGGCTGGAAAGCAAACCCACACGGATGTCGTCGCCCTTAAAGAAGGTGATGCCTACCCAGCAATGCCCGAGGATGGCTATGGCTGGGAAAAACTCTTTTCTGAGCGCATGAGTAAGCACTTTGAAGAAGACTATGGAATGAACGTCCGCATCGTCCGCTTTCATAACGTCTATGGTCCATATGGCACGTGGGATGGTGGTCGTGAAAAAGCACCTGCCGCACTATGCCGCAAGGTCATCCACGCGATTGCCACCGGTGATCTTAATATTGAAATCTGGGGCGATGGTGAGCAAACACGTTCGTTTATGTATATTGACGATTGTGTGACGGGCATGGATAAGCTGATGGCCTCGGACTACTCGAATCCTATCAACTTGGGGCGCTCCGAACTTGTTTCTATCAATCAATTACTCGATATGGTTGAGAAAATCGAGAATGTGAAAATGATCCGCCACTATAACCTTAGCGCCCCACAAGGTGTGCGCGGAAGAAATAGTGATAACACCTTGATTCTTGAAAAACTCGGGTGGGAGCCTGAGATCAATTTGCAGACTGGATTAGAGAAAACCTATTGGTGGATCAAAGATCAATACGAGCGCAGAGCTCGTGGCGAGACGATCATTCAGTGATCTTTCTTTGTCCTCTCATACGCAATGCAATGAGCACTCCACGCGTCACGATCTGCCTGCCGAATCTCAATACAATGCCCTATCTAGCGGAACGTCTCGCGACGATCCAAGAACAGACATTCACGGATTGGGAGTTATTAGTATATGATGGCTATTCTGAGGATGGGGCGTGGGAGTTTTTCCAAGAATTTGCGAAAAGCGAGCCGCGCATGCGCTGCTGGCAAGGCCCCCGCGAGGGCACTCCCGGAAGCTGGAGTCCATGCATCCGCGAGGCACGCGGCGAGTTCATTTACGTCGCCACAAGTGACGATACGATGGCGCCAGATTGTTTAGAAAAAATGGTAGCTGCCTTGGATGAGAATGCTGATTGCGATCTTGCCCACTGCGCGATCCGCATCATTGATGAAAATGGCGAACCCGCTTTTGATTGGTGGGCCACCTCATCATTATTTGCGAAAAGTTCAGGGCACCTCACCCACCTACCTCATAAGCGCATCGCGCCCTTCGATGGGATTCTTTGTCTGTTGGGTGATAATGTTTATACCTCCGTCACCCAGCTTCTTATCAGACGTTCATTGTTTGATAAAATCGGCTATTTTCCCAAAGAATGGGGTGCACCGGGAGACTTTCATTGGAATATACGCGCTGGATTAGTAGCATCCACGGTCCATGTCCCAGAGACATGGGGCGGCTGGCGCATTCACCCGAATCAAGCAACTGTGGCAGGGAGCCTCCAGACTCCCGCGCACCAAGCAAAGCTCGATTCAATGATTGAAGATGTTACCTCCAATTTAGGAAAATACGTAACTACCAAAGAGCAGCTTGATGTGTTGGAAGGATTGGTAAAAAAGGCCCAAGATCTTCGCAATCACTTACGTGGCCATGCCCAGCAAGAATCACCCACGAGTCGCCGTTTATTCATCCTGCAACAAGCACTCGCTGGCCAAAGCCCCGCTTGGCAACATCTTTCCTCCATGGCAAGCAGCGATGCCAAATGGCCCCTCGCCGCACCTGAGTCTGTCAAAGGCTGGTTCGACCATGAAGTGCTCGTCCCACTTCCGCCGAGTGCGAAGCAGCGAGTGTCGGATGTAACATTGAATTTAGTATAGAAATTGTTTTGACGTTCTATTCGGACTTGTCGCCATCCCTCAGAGTGTTTGTTGAAGTAGATGAGGATAGATTTTGACGGCTATTTTGCTACCAGTTTCAGCGGCTAAAGGGGTAAGGTAATTGAGTGGTGAGTGCATTCTCTGCGTGTGGTAGTAGCCTTCGTCATACTCAAAGATCGCCTGTTTGGCGGCTTCTTTGTTTTCAAAGACTCCGGAGTCGGGAAAGGCCTCGGTCTTGAAAGTTGAGCATAAGCTCTCCATCGCGGCGTTGTCGTAGCAGTTGCCTTTGGCACTAATAGAAGATTGAAGGCCGCAGTTGGGAAGTTGCTGTAGATATTCTTGATTGGTGTATTGGCTGCCTCGATCACTGTGATGAATGCCGCCTGTTAGATCGGGGTGGTGTTTCATCGCTTTTTCCAAGGCTTTGCCAATCAGGGCGGGGTGCATGGTTTTTTGGATTTCATAGCCTTTGGTTTTCTTGCTGTGCAGATCCATGACGGCGGCTAGGTAAAGCCAGCTTTCTTTGGTGGCCACGTAGGTGATGTCTGTGACGACAACCTCGTTGTAGGCGACTGGGGCGGGGCGATCTTTGAGCAGGTTTGGTGCATATTTTGGGCGGGCTGTATTCTGGGTCGTGCATGGTCGGAAACCGCGTTTTTTCCGTGCCACCAAGACTTCGAAACGCATGAGGAGTCCTACCATTTTCTCAGAAACAGGATCTCCTTCGGTCTGAAGCTGGCGGCAAATTCGCGGTCTGCCGTAGCGGTTTTTGTGTTGGTTAAAAATGGTTTTGATTTTTGTGGCGATCATTTCACGGCGGTTTTTGCGCGGGGGACTCGTTGCTTTTAGTGAGAAAAAATAGCCACTTGGAGAGACTTCAAAGAGTTTGCAGAGCATGGAAGCAGAATGGTTTTCATGGTTGAAATGGGTGATTGTTTGATGCTTTTCCGTGGGTTTCATTGCCTAAGATGGCTGCGACTTTTTTAGGATGTCGCGCTGTTCGGTGACGTAATTGAGTTCTTTGCAAAATCGGGCGTTTTCACGTTTCGCGTTTGAGCTCGGCGGGGGTGAGTTCATCGGGATCGGAGCAGCTTTGGAGCGGGTCGTCGTATCTGCGTTTCCAGACGCGCAAACTATCGGAGGTGCAGCCGAGTTCGCGGGCGATCTGAACGGCGGGCTTGCCGGAAGTCCGTAACATTTCGACGGCGCGGTTCTTGAACTCTTCTTGGTATGGTCTGGTAGATTTCATCGGTGTGTGTATGCTTTGTTTTGCGCCCCGTTAGCACTCTGAAAAAAGGTGACAGGCTCAGTGGTGACTAGACCGAAGCTACGGACTTGATAGGCGTATCACTTACCGGGAAAAAGTTCTAAGACAGGGATGTTTCGCGAGCTGCTGGGGCAGTGCCGCGAGGGATTCCCAGCGGTTGTTGTTTTCTGCGGTGGCAGCTTTTCTGCCATTCACCTGTGCGGCTTTGGCATCGGCGCAGGAATTGATCGCCACTTCGAA
>JAYULG010000010.1:0-21711 GCA_043763755.1 Akkermansiaceae bacterium
AGCCTATTTCCCGGCTCATCGTCGGCCCCGTGATGCGCCGGACGATCCATCCATCTGGCTTCACTCCCCACAAGGCTGAGGCGGGCATGATCGCGCATCCACCGCTGGATTTCGCGGCGCTCAGCATGGATGGCAGTGCCGCGATCTCCAACGAGAAAACTGGGGGTCGGCGGGCTTTTGCCCACGCCACGAGAATTAAATTCCGCGTGCCGTAGCCGGGTGGCGGAACGATCATCGGCCGCTTGGCCAGATCCGTGATGGTCACGGATGGGTATTCCGCCAAGGGATCTGTCTCGGCCATTACTGCTACGAGTTCTTCGGAAAACAAGTGCTCGCCCTTGAGTTTCAAAGACGTTCCTAGGCAGCCGATCCCTACATCGATGACGCCTTGTGCGAGCGCCTTCGCCATCTGGTCCACCGTCATTTCCAATACCGTCACCCGGATTTCCCGGTGAGCTTCATGAAATCTTGGCAACGCCAAAGGCAGTAAGCCCTGAGCAAGTAAAGGCAGCACCGCCACCGAGAGTGAGCCACGCTGCAAGCTGCTCAATTCATCAAGCGAGCGCCGTAATGCTGACGTATCCCCGATCACCCGCCTGGAGTATTGCAGCACCATTTCCCCCGCTTGCGTTAAGCGCCACTCGCGCCTGCCGCGGGTGAGAAGAATGACGCCAAGCTCACTCTCGAGCTGGGCGATTTGTTGCGAGAGCGTAGGTTGCGTGAGGCCTATCTCTGCTGCTGCGCGAGTGAAGCTTCCCGCCTCAGCCACCGCCCGGAAGTAGCGCAAATGCCGCAGCTCCACTCCGTCAGTTACGATTGATGGCATCTATACCTCCCATAGATATCATCAAAGCAAGAATGGTACCCACCCTGCTGAATTCGTTGGGTAATTCCACAATTCTATGCACACCACCAATCTGAGCCGCCGTAACTTCACCAAAATTGCCGGGGCCGCTGCCGCCGGTCTCGCCCTTCCATCGAATGCCTTTGCCGCAAGTGGGCGCGATCTGGAACTCAACATCCTCTGCTGGGAAGGCTACAACAGTGATAACGTTCTCAACCCATTCCGGAAGCTCCACAAAGGCATCGAACTCAAAGCGGAATCCGGCACCGATGATCCGAGCATGATCAACAAACTCCGCGCCGGTGAGCTGAAAGTCTGGGATCTCATCAATCTCAATCAATGCTGGGCACGCCAGCAAATGTGGGGTGAAAAACTCATCAAACCCCTCGAAATGGACCGCTTTATGCCCTATTTGGAAAAAATGATGCCGATGTTTTATAATAAGGAAATGGGCATCAACCCTTTCGCCCTCTCGCCAGATGGCAAGGAACTCATCGGAATGATGCAGCGTTTTGGGCCGATGAATTTCGTCATTAATACGAAGAAAATCTCCAAGAAAATCGCGGAAGATGAAGGCCTACCCATGTTCCTTGATCCGAAAATGAAAGGTAAATTCGGACTCCTTGCCTTTGATAATTGGAACGTGCTGCACATGTGCGTCGCCTCGGGATTTACTCCGTATAAAATGCACACGCCAGAGGAGATCGAGACATTCAAAAAAACCGCGCAGACGCTTTTCACGAATGCGAAAATGATCAGCGCAGACCCTGCACAGCTCAATCAAGCGCTGATCAATGGCGAGATCGATGCAATCTTCAGCGGTGGTGTTTATACATGTTCGGTCGCCCGTGCGGAGGGCTACAATGAAGTGCTGCACATTTCTCCACTCAAGGGCCCAATGGATGGCAAGGGTTCCATTCAGTGGTTTGAAATCACCTCGGTAGTCAACAATCCGAACGTCAGCCCGCTGGCGGAAAAATTCCTCGAATACGTCCAAAAACCAGAGATTTGCCACACAGTAGCGATGGCTGAGGCGTCTCACAATCCGGTCAGCCAAATGTCACAGCCCGAGGTCTTCGCCAAGTTTACCAAAGAGGAGCTCAGTTGTTTCCAATACGATACCCTCGAAGAGGAAATGAACCGCAGCGCTGACTACGAAACCATCCCAGACAACGACGTGCTCACCGCCATCTACAACGAGGCGAAGCGTTCACGCGGCTGATCTGGCATCCTCTCTGAAGTTGTTATTATGGGATCCGCTGTCTTGTAGCGGGTCCACTCTGCCTTTTTGCATCTATATCATTCTCATGGCCGTATCCACCGCCCCACCCATCATGGAAGTATCCGGCGTGACCAAACGCTTCGATAAATTCACGGCGGTAAATGACGTTACTTTTGAGATCTACGATGGTGAGTTCTTCACCCTCGTAGGCCCCAGTGGTAGCGGAAAAACAACATTGCTCAGGATGCTGGTAGGGATGGAAAAACCCACCACAGGAGAATTGAGATTGCGTGGGAAAAGGATCAACGAGCTTGCTCCGAACAAGCGCCCTACCTGCATGGTCTTTCAGTCGCTCGCGTTATTTCCCCACATGACGGTCGGCCAAAATGTAGAATTCCCGATGAGCATTCGTGGTGTATCGAGCAGTGATCGGCGGACTCGTTCGTTTGAACTACTACATCTTCTCCACCTTAATCCCGAGATATACTATCAGAAGAATATCACTCAATGCTCAGGCGGTGAGCGGCAGCGTGTTGCCCTCGCACGGGCGCTCGCGTATGATCCAGATATATTATTTTTTGATGAACCTCTATCCGCGATTGATGCACAACTGCGCAAAGTTTTACAAAAGGAACTCAAAGACATCCAGCGGCGCACTAAGAAAACATTTTGTTATGTGACGCATTCGTTGGAAGAAGCTATGGTCATGAGTGACCGCGTGGCCATCTTACGCAAAGGTGCAATAGAACAAATTGCGACGCCTGATGAGATTTACTCATCACCGAAAAATGCGTTCGTCGCCGAGTTCATGGGGGAAGTGAATTTACTTCCCATCACCACCCTTGGCGATGGGACAGCCCATTGGCACGCGGGGCGGAATGCGCTGCCGCCACTTATTATAAAGATTCCCACTTCGTCCATGCCCATGGCAGCAGGTATAGTTTGCAAGCTTCTCATTCGGCCGGAGTCTCTGCGCTTCATTTCACGTAGCGAGCATGCAGAAAACATGGTGCCCGTCCGCATACTCAACGAGTTTTCTTTAGGATCACGCATTCAATATCACGTGGAGATCGCGCCAGACTGGACACTCATCGTCGAGCGGCTGCGTGAGGAACGCACCACCGCCACCGAGGCCATCCTTGCTTGGGAAACACGGGACAGCCAAGTCCTAGAAGCATGAAAACCATCCTCGCAAAGAAACTTGGCACCTTTGCCGCAGGGCTTCCGGGGCTGCTTTCATCCGCACCGTTTTTGCTCTTGATGGCATTTGGCTTTGTTGCACCGCTGTTGTGCGTGGTGTGGTTCGGATTGATGCCACCTAAGACATTCGATCTAGGACAAATGCCGACATTGGAAAATTACCGCATCATCTTCGGGCAGACTTACTTCAAGTCAATTCTCTGGTCACTCGGTTTAGCGTTGGTCACTGTTGTTATACTTTTGGTAATTTGCTATCCACTCGCCTTTGCCATCGCGAAGATCTTCCGAGGTGGTGGCTACTTCATTACCTATGCCATCGTTACGTCACTCTTTGTATCGGAGAACATCCGGCTCTTCGGGTGGGTGATTGGTTTCATGAAGAATGGCGTCATCGGCGGCACCATGGCAAAGTTTTTTCAAATTAGCATGGATTCACTTTTATATGACATTCCAGTAATTATTCTCGGGATGGTATATGTTTACTTACCTTTCATGTTATTTCCTCTGGTTTTAGGGCTAAAGATGGTGCCGGATCAAGTCCGTGAGGCGGCATTCGATCTTGGCGCGAGCCGCTGGCAAGTTTTTAAGAAAATTGATCTGCCGCTCTCGATGCCCGGTGTGATGATCGGCTCATTATTAGTTTTTGTGTTGTCGATTGGTGCAATCTCCGAGGCGAAGATTCTTGGTGGTCAGAAAATAGTAACTATCGCATCAGATATAGAAACTGAGTTCACTTACGCGCAGAATTGGCCACTCGGCTCTGCACTCTCTACACTATTCATCGCACTCACCACTGTTGTCGTTTTCTTCGCCTTGGCCCGTTTCGATTTAGAAAAACTACTTGGGAAGAAATCTTCCTGACCCAGCCATGATCGTCACTCGCACTCAGAAAACCAGCTTCAGTCTCTATGCGGGACTGTTGCTGCTTATTTTCTATTTTCCGATCTTCTGTATCATCGTGGCTTCCTTATCGGAAAAGCGTTTTTTTTCATTTCCCTATCCTGCGGAAGCGATGACTACGAAATGGTATGAAAACGCGCTGAAGTCGCCCCAAGTTGCGGATTTTGTGGGCATCAGTCTTAAGATCGCAGGGCTTACTGCTTTTTTCTCCGTTTTGATCGGCTTCTTTGCCGCTCTTGCCTATGCCCGCCACCGCTGGCGCGGGCGCCAGACATTCCAACGCCTCGTGCTACTACCTCTATTCTTCCCGCAGTCCGTACTCGGGCTTGCGCTGCTGATGTGGTATAATTTCCTTCATATAACTCCTGCTTGGTGGACTGCCGTCATCGCGCACACCGTGTGGATCGCGCCGATCACTACCCTCGTGATTTCCATTCAAGCTTATGGCCTTGATGAATCGTTAGAAGAAGCTGCCCGTGATATGGGTGCCACTCGCTTTCAGATTCTATGGAGGATTACTCTGCCACTCTTGATGCCAGGTATGATCAGTGCCACTTGTTTTGCTATACTTCTCTCTTGGGGAAATTTTGCGCTCTCACTCTACACCACCGGAGCGGATAGCTCTCTGCCTGAGTGGCTCTATGCCCGTATGACCACTGGTTACCAACCCTTGGTGCCTGCGGTGGGTGTTCTCTCAGTCATCGTTGCCGTCGTTTTGGTATTAGTATTATTTGGCATCATCAGTTGGACGAGTCGCAATGCTCGTCGCTCCACGCCCACTCCCTAAAGAAAATCATGTCATCATCGCTTAGAAATAGATCCGTCATCGTCACCGGTGGTAGCAAAGGCATCGGCAAAGGCATTGCTCGCGTGTTTGCAAGTCATGGTGCTAAAATTCTAGTGGTGAGTCGCACTGCAAGCGAAGGCGAAGCCGCTATTGCAGAATTTACCGCTGCTGGCGGGACTGCGGCCTATTGCCAAGCGGATGTCACCGTCCGAGCCGATTGTGAAAAAATGGCTGAAACCGCTGTCCGGCTTCACGGTGGAATCGATGTATTGTGTGCCAATGCCGGTGCATTTCCTTCCCTGAAATTTTCCGAAATGACTGAAGATGCGTGGGACAGTATCTTCGCGACCAATGTGAAAAGTATATTTCTCACTATACAAAGTTGTTTACCATATCTCAAAGCGAGTTCTGCCCCGCGGATTGTGATTACTTCATCCATCACGGGTCCCACCACTGGTTTCCCGGGATGGTCACACTATGGCGCCACGAAGGCGGCACAGCTAGGCTTCTTGCGCACTGCCGCCATTGAGTTTGCGAAAGATCACATCACTATCAATGCCGTGCTCCCGGGAAATATCATTACGGAAGCCTTGGTGGACATGGGCCCGGAATACATCGCTGCCACAGCGGCCAGCATCCCACTAGGGAAACTTGGCCATGTGGATGATATCGGACACGCAGCCGCATTCCTCGCCTCTGCGGAAGCAGGCTACATCACTGGCCACGCCCTCGTCGTGGATGGCGGGCAGATCTTACCTGAATCTCCAGCCGCACTTTTGTAATGCAATCAAACTGGCGCACCGCTTACCGCTCATTTTACTATGATACGATGCCGGAGAATCTTTCGGACATCGTGCTCGATCCTGCTACCACGGCACTTCTCGTAATCGACCTCCAAGTGTGCTATCTGCCAGCCACGCCGGGCGATAATTTATTAGAATGGGAGCGCTGGGCACCTTTCCGCCTGCGCCTTGCAAACACCGTCTTGCCTAACACGCAGATGTTATTAGAAAAATTCCGTGCTCTCCGCCGAGAAGTAATTTTTGCCCGTATCGCTTGCATCACTGAGGATGGCCGTGATCGTTCGCTGAGCCATGCTCGCCCAGGATTCAATAATCTATTACTTCCACAGAATTCTATAGACTCACAGATTCTCCCTCAAGTCGCGCCATTGTCTCAGGAAGTAGTTATTACAAAGACTACCGATAGCGCACTTACGGGCACCAGCTTGCGCCTTTTGCTCGCCAATCTAGGAATTAAGAACGTCGTCGTGTGTGGTATTTTTACTGATCAATGTGTGGCCAGCACCGTGCGCTCACTCGCCGATGAGAGCTTCAACGTCATCGTCGTGGATGATGCGTGTGCTGCCGCCACGGACGAACTCCACCGTGCAGAGCTGACCATCATCAATAACATCTACTGCCAAGTCCTCACTACCAAGGAAACCCTCGCTGCTCTAACTTTTCACTAAATCCACCATGTCTCCACTTATATCATCGCTCGTTCATGCAGATAAAGCTACTGTGCTTGCGGATTCCACTCGCTATTGGAATCCGGATAAAGTCCACGCATGGGCGGCCCGGGGAGTTGACCTCGTCATCGGCCGCCGTGAGGGCTACCACCTTTACGATATGGATGGGCAATGCCTCATCGATCTGCATTTGAATGGCGGAACCTATAATCTCGGCCACCGGAACCCCGAAATCATCGCTGAACTCAAGGAAGCTCTCGATCACTTCGATATGGGAAACCACCATTTTCCCGCGATAGGGCGTGCGGCACTTGCCAAGGCGCTCGTCGAAAATTCGCCCTCTAACATGCGGTATGCCATCTTTGCCAGCGGCGGTGGTGAGGCCATCGATATCGCTCTGAAATGCGCGCGCTATGCCACCAAGCGGAAAAAAATCGTTTCCATCCAGCACGCCTATCACGGCCACACCGGACTTGCGCTTGGCACCGCTGCAGATCGCTATGCCAAGCAATTCCTCAGCGATGGCCACCCGGCGGAGTATGTGAAAGTTCCCTTCAATGATCTTGCTGCGATGGAGGCCGCTCTCATGATGGGTGATAGCGCCTGTGTGATCATGGAAACGATTCCTGCCACCTATGGTTTTCCCATGCCGGACGATGGATATTTACCTGCTGTCAAAGCGCTGTGCGAAAAATTTGGCAGCCTCTACATTGCGGATGAAGTCCAGACCGGGCTCATGCGCTGCGGTGATGGAAACCTCTGGGGCATCACGGGCTATGGAGTCACCCCAGATATCATCGTCACTGGCAAGGGGCTGAGTGGGGGCATCTATCCGATCGCTGCCGTCATCGTCAATGAACCGGCGGGTGGATGGCTCACCGAGGATGGGTGGGGACACATTTCCACTTTCGGCGGAGCTGAGCTAGGCTGCATCGCCGCGCTTAAAACTCTAGAGATTACTCTGCGGGCGGAGACTATTTCGAATGTCGATCAGATCGCTACCCACTTGCGCGGTGGTCTTGATCGTATCAAGGCCCGCTACGATGGGTTTTTCACTGGCATCCGCCAACGTGGTGTGATCTTTGGCTTGGAATTCAGCGCCCACCCGCAAGGGGCCAAGAAGGTGATGCGCGGACTTTATGAAAATGGCATTTGGGCGATTTTTTCCCAGCTTGATCAAAGCGTGCTCCAGTTTAAGCCCGGCCTCTTACTCACTCCTGCAGAGTGCGATGAAATCCTTCACCGCACCGAAGCTGGCATTGCTGCTGCTCTCCAATCTTGGACTTCACCTACCCGTGTGCCAGCGGCAAACCCTTCGTAATTGCAGATGCCAGTCGCCCAATCAATTTCTCCGTCAGAATTTGCGGCACTCTCTGCGGCAAGGCAATTGCACCGCGTCCAGCAACTCGCCCGCCAAGCACTCGCGCTTTACGGACTGCCATTGAATTCGGAAATTTGCCTCCTAAATTACTCGGAAAATGCCACGTATTTGATCCACCCACCAGCCGCTGCATCGCTCGTTCTTCGTATCAATCGCCCCGGCTACCATCCGCGCAGCCACATCACCAGTGAGCTTGAATGGGTGCGTGCATTGTGCTCAGAAACTCCGGTAAAAACTGCGGCACCCATCGCCGGTAGAGATGGTGAATTCATCCAGCACATCTGGCATCCCGGCGTGCCCGAGCCACGGAACTGCGTCTTGATGAGCTACCTCCCCGGCACCGAGCCAGATGAGGCGAACCGCCATGCCGTCTTTTCATTGTTAGGTGAAACTACAGCTCGGCTCCACCTTCACTCCGCCACTTGGAAACCCAGCACACCCATCAGGCGCCATCGTTGGGATTTCGATGCCATGCTTGGACCACAGCCACTCTGGGGGAAATGGCAGAACGGGCTAGGTATAACTCCGGCAAAAATACGCCACCTCAGCCGCCTCGTCTCCATGCTGCGTCCCAAGATAGAGGCCATCGGCGAGTCGCGCTCACGCTTCGGTCTCATCCATGCTGACCTGCGCGCTGCAAACATACTCGTGCACCAAGGGGAAGTCGCCGTCATCGACTTCGACGACTGCGGGTTCTCATGGTTTATCTATGACTTAGCCGCCGCTCTCAGTTTCCTAGAAACTCATTCAGATGTGCCATCTTATATCGATGCATGGCTCACGGCCTATCAGAAAATCCGCCCGCTCAGCCGCGCGGAAATTTCTAGTATCGAGAGTTTTATTTTACTCCGCCGGATGCTCTTAGTTGCATGGATTGGCTCCCACGCAGATACTCAACATGCCAAAGCCATGGGGCCAGAATTCACCGATGATACCTGCCACCTCGCAGAGAACTATATGATACGTCATTCATAAATCATGGCTCATTTTTCTAACACTCTCGGCAAGACGAGTTTCACCTTTCACTCACTGGCAGAGCTGATGGCTAAGGCCACACCCATGCGCTCTGGAGATGTGCTTGCGGGTGTTGCTGCCAGCTCCGCCGCAGAGCGTGTGGCTGCGCAAATCTTACTGGCGGATGTGCCATTACTTCGTTTTCTTGACGACCTTCTTATCCCCTACGAGACAGATGAAGTCACGCGTCTCATTTGTGATTCTCATGACAAGGCAGCGTTTGCCCCAGTTTCCTCGCTGACCGTCGGCCAATTCCGGGATTGGCTTTTACGCTATGAAACAGACGGGTCAATGCTCACCAAGCTCGCACCCGGGCTTACCCCGGAAATGGTCGCCGCTGTTTCCAAGATCATGGGAAATCAAGATCTCGTGCTCGTCGCGCGGAAATGCAATGTCGTCACCGCATTCCGTTCTACCATCGGCCTGCCGGGGCGGCTTGCAGTCCGCCTCCAGCCAAACCATCCCACGGATGATCCGCACGGCATCGCAGCCTCCACGCTAGACGGCCTTCTCTACGGCTGTGGCGATGCTGTCATCGGCATCAATCCCGCTACCGATAGTGTGCAAGCGGTTACCACACTCTTGGAGTTATTAGATAATCTCATCCAGAGGTATGAGATCCCTACTCAGTCATGTATTCTTGCGCACGTTACCACAGCGCTTCAGTGCATGGAGCAAGGCGCACCTATGGATCTAGTTTTCCAATCGATCACTGGCACTCAGGCGGCAAATCATAGCTTTGGAATTTCCCTTTCGTTATTAGATGAAGCACGCCAAGCCGCGCTTTCCCTCAAGCGTGGCACGGTGGGAAACAATGTCATGTATTTCGAAACTGGCCAAGGCTCCTGCCTCTCTGCAAATGCCCACCATGGTCTGGATCAACAAACTTGCGAAACCCGTGCTTACGCCGTCGCCCGCAGGTTTTCACCCCTGTTGGTGAATACGGTCGTCGGCTTCATTGGCCCGGAATACCTATATGATGGTAAACAAATCATTCGCGCCGGACTAGAAGATCATTTCTGCGGGAAAATGTTAGGAGTGCCTATGGGCGTCGATGTTTGCTATACCAATCATGCCGAGGCAGACCAAGATGATATGGACACCCTCCTCACTCTGTTAGGCGTGGCAGGCTGCAATTTCATCATGGGTGTGCCCGGTGCCGATGATATCATGCTCGGCTATCAATCGACCTCGTTTCACGATAGTCATTATCTCAGGCAAGTGCTCAAACTCCGGCCTGCCCCTGAATTCGAGATATGGTTAGACAAAATGAAAATCACTGAAAATCAGCGGCTTCTTCCCGCCGCTGCTGCGCATCCCTTGCTCGCTCATGGACCTGCCTGACTTGCCGCTGGTCCATTCAGATCCATGGACGCACCTCCGTCGTTTCACCGTCGCGAGAATCGCCATCGGCCGGGCTGGTGGGAGCCAGCCTACCGCTGCGATTCTTAATTTCCGTCACTCTCACGCAGTCGCTCGAGATGCCGTCTTTGCGCCGTTTGATACCGCTGTCGTGAGCCGGGCGCTCAACTCCGCAGGGATTTCCACAGAGTTATTAGCCACAAATGCGCCAGACCGCCGTAGCTACTTGCTCCGCCCAGATTTGGGCCGTGAGCTCGATGCCGCATCACACAAAAAACTCACGGTTTTTGCCGAAAAATCTGATCCTATAGACCTAGTCATCCTCGTGTCCGATGGTCTCGCCGCCGCTGCCACTCAACACGCCGCAGCAACTATTGTGCCTCTGATCGCTGAGCTTACGGATGCTGGTTGGCGCATCGGCCCGGTGTTTCTCATCCCTCTAGCGCGCGTGAAAGTGCAAGATCCCATCGGGGTATTTCTCAAGGCACGCTACTCTCTCATGCTACTCGGCGAGCGCCCGGGCCTTGGCACCCCAGACAGTCTCGGAGCCTATTTCACCGCTGGTCCCACACTCAGCAGCACCGATGCGGATCGCAACTGCGTTTCGAACATCCGTCCAGAAGGCATCCCTCCCGCCCAAGCTGCCGCAAAACTTGCTTGGCTGCTCAAGGAATCTGCCCGCCTCGGCCTAGGTGGTGTACATTTGAAAGATAACCAACCTATCACCCCCGCATTCCCCACATCCTCGGGTGATAGTTTGATCGACGTAAAACTTTAAGTTCTTGCTACCATCATAAATCGCGTCAAATCAAATATTTCCTGTAGATACCCCATGCTAGAACCAATGAATAACTAAACAATGTTATGACAAATCTATTCTTTCACGTGATTATTGAGAAAATAATGACAAGACGAGAGGTATATTTTCCAATGGTAAAGATGCCTTAGCTGGCACAATGGAAAGTGCGCTACAATCCAGAGTGCCGCAACGCCATGGCTTCGGCTTTGCGATAGTTCTCACGGAACCATTCGCCTAGGGTGGCGGCGTATTGGGCGGCTTTGAGGGCATCATTGCCATCGAGGGTGGGATTGCCTTTGCCGCCTTTGGAGTAGGGCATTCTTGAAGTGTCTTGAAAAACGGCGAGTGCATCTGCGGGCATGCCTGCGGCACGGATGGCATACCAAGCAGATTTCATTTCATCGTGGGAATCGATGCACATTACTTTCACTAGTTGGCGCAGGGTATTGAAGGATGCACCAGTCAGCTCACGCTGGTAGATAAAGTTTCCTTCATCGGTATATGGATCAACGTTCGGCATGGTGGTATTTGCGAGAATTTCTGGTGTATAAAGATCGCGGCGGATGGGGGTGCGGTGGAGGGCACGTGCCAATGGCCCGCCAGGCGTGCCGGGGCGGGCAAACCATAGCTTCTGAGCTTGTATCGAGAGACTATACTCGACGAATGCTTGTGCTAACTCGGGGCTGGGTGCGCCTTTCAGCACCGCGATGGGGTCTGCACTCAGAGTAGTACCATTTTTCGGGGCGATCCATAGAACGCGTGGTTTGCCTGTGGCAGTGGTGAGTTCTTCGGAATAGGAGCGCCCATAGAAATCGATGCACATGCCGGCAGCCGCATTTCCTTGGCCTACATCGAGGGGAATTTTTGAGGCACTATCGGTAAAGTATCGTGAGTTTGCGGCCATCCTCTGAATGAGTTGTAAGCCTTCTTGCCAACCTGCTTCAATAGCTGCCTCGCGCGGGATGGTAGGATTTAGCAATTTCCTTTGAATTTCCGCTTGGACGATGAGTTCAAAGGTGCGGGCAACGGAGCCGCTCTTAGTGGGATCTGCTAGGGCGAGAGTGCCAGCGTAGCGCGAATTACCTAAGTCTTGCCAACGTTGCGGCGGGGGAATTTTGAGACGTTCTAACACATCAGGGTTATAACAAATGCCGAATTGGGACATGCAAGTACCTACCCAAGTCTGGTCCTGTGGGTAATAACGCTCGCCAGTGAATGTTTCAGGAATTGGTCCGTCGTCCGCAAACCACTCGGGATGAGTTTTAAAAACGCGCAGCGGTGTGAGGCGGTTTTTTTTCGCTTGGCTAGCAAAGTCTGGCTCGCCACCACCGAAGAATAGATCCACACCGATGCCTTGGCGCCCGGTCTCACTGGCAGCCTTGAAGCCTGCATCTAACACCATGCGGATTTCTGATGTGCCGCCCGGCGTGCGCCAGTCGATATAGATGGAGCGGCCAGTTTTGGTTTTCCAATGTTTTGCGAATGCTTCACCAAACTCTTGGCGGATGGATTCATTATGCGGGGTGAGAATGATGAGGTGGTCATCCGCTGTCCGAGAATTGCTAGTAGCAGTCTCGCGGCGGAGGATCATAGGGAGGGCCACGATGAGGGCGAGTAAGCCAATGATGAGCCATGCGCGGTATTTCATGGGAGAGATGAAGTTATGGTTTTAAAACAACTACATCATCATGGCGGGCATGGAGGATGACGGGTGTCTCAGCCGGCTCGTGAAGCACATGGGGATTCATTTCTACGATTTGCTGGCGGCCAGCGGCAGTCTCGATCCAATATTGGATGCGTTGGCCTAGGTAGCTGCGCTCGCTGATTTTCCCCTCGACGGTATTGTCACCGCGGTTGGCTTGGAGATGCCATGCCTCGGGACGGATCGAGAGGCGGACTGCCTCGCCGGGCTGCGGACTCCATGAGGCATCCGTGACGCGACCTGCGATCGGCCCAAGTGCGGTGCGTGAGAGGGTGAAATTCCCTTGGCTTTCGATAGCGACTCCATCGATGAGATTGGTTTCTCCGATGAAGTTGGCGACGTAGGCACTGAGTGGGCTGCGGTAAATTTCCTCAGGTGCGCCGATTTGGCCGATCTTGCCGCGGGTGAGAACGGCCATCCGGTCTGCCATGGCGAGGGCCTCTTCTTGATCGTGGGTGACATAGATGCCAGTGAGGCCATTTTCTTTTACGATGCGGCGGATCTCGCGGCGCATTTCCACGCGTAGTTGGGCATCAAGGTTTGAAAGCGGCTCGTCTAAAAGGAGGCATTTAGGCTTCACGACTAGGGCCCGGGCGAGGGACACCCGTTGCTGTTGGCCGCCAGACATTTGATCAATACTACGTTCACCGTAGCCACCGAGCTGGACCATTTCTAGGGCTTCTTCAACCCGGCGCTTGATCTCTGGCTTGGGCACTTTGCGCTCTTCCAGCCCGAAGGCGATGTTCTGTGCGACAGTGAGGTGTGGCCAGAGGGCATAACTTTGAAAAACCATTGCCGCCTCGCGTTTATGGGGAGGCATCTGGGTCACATCGCGCTGACCAAAAAAAATTTCGCCCGAGGTGGGAGTTTCCAGTCCGGCGATGCAGCGGAGCAAGGTGGTCTTGCCGCAGCCAGATGCACCGAGGAGGAAAAAAAGTTCTCCTGCTTTTACTTGAAGATTGACCTCATCAAGCGCACGAACGGAATCGAAGGATTTGACAATGGCGTGGGCAGTGATGGATTCCATGAAATATTGCTCGTGCCGATCCTTTCGCAAGAAGTAGGCGATGCAAGCAGGAAGCAGAATGAATGCCTGACAGATTTTTTTCAAAGATTCTCTTGCCATCGCTAAATCCTACTCGTAACAAGTGCCCCCACCCAACCGGATGCTCGGATGGCGGAATTGGTAGACGCGCTAGACTAAGGATCTAGTAGGGTAACCTGTGGAGGTTCGAGTCCTCTTTCGAGCACTTTTTGGGAGTTTCTTAAACCTTCCGGGAAAGCCTATGTGGATCTGAATGCATTGGCGTAATTGGCATGCAACCGTGGCATAAGTTCGAACGGGATTTTCAGGGATAGAATGCGGGATTGGACAGTTTCACTTTTGATGTATCCAGCCGCATAGAGCAAAGTGACGAGATTAAGATCCTTTGGGCGGCCCACGAGTAATTTTACCGCAGCAAGATCACAAGGCTCCAAGGCGAGGGCAGCAGGGCAATCTGGGACTGGCACTAAACGGCTGCGCCATCCTGGCGGCAGTGTTTCGAGAATTGAATCTCTAAGAATATCTGCATGGTAGCCATGGCGGCGGAAATAAGCGCGATTTTCGCCGAGTGCTTCTTCTAACATCAGGCCAGTCAATTCGTCAAATGGCTCCGGACATACGTCTGCATCATAGGTGGTCGCTAGCGGTGCTGATGCGTCACCCAGCTCTGGAAACGATGCTAGCAACGATGCCGAGCCGAGCACCAAAAACTGGCGGTCCCAAGCCAGAGCGCCCGCAGAACGGAGGAGATGTTGGAGCGCTTGCAGTGTCATGCGCCGATGTCGCTGTTGCTCGCTGTGAGTGATAGACCGACGAAGGGCGAGCAGGATTTGATCAGCTCGGAATCGTGATTAGGAGCGGCTAGGAAATCGATGAGTTCTGCCATACTCTCCTTAGATTCTAATGCTGCAAGGATGCGACGACGCCATTCAAGGATCGGCGCTGGATGGACGCGGCCAAGTGCTTCCCAGCGATCCAGATTTTCTAAGGCGATAGATAAATCTGCGGGATGCACGGCGATATGCTGGGCAATCCGCCGCCATTTGGATTCGCGATCTTCGCGGTGAAAGTGGTGATCCGTGGCATCCATCTGGGCAAACAATGGTGATAAAATCGAAACTTGGCAAGTGGCTGGGCTTTTTAATCATTTCTCCGGGCTTGCGGTTCGGTTTTTTAAATTTATCGTTTCTCCCATGACAAGCACTCCACAGATCACGGCTTACCTAAAAACTTTTTGCGGTTGGAGCGAAGGAGTCCGCGCTATCATGCGCAAGTATGAGCTTCAGTTTGAGGAGAAGGACATCATCAAGAATCCTGCGTTCCGTTGGGAAATGGAGCAGCGGAGTGGCCAATCGCTCTCGCCCTGCGTGGAAATCGATGGTCACGTGCTGCCGGACATCAGCGGTGAAGAAGTGGAAAAGTGGTTGATCGAGAATAATTACACCTCTTCAAATGACGCTCCGGCAGATGCACCGATCGACTCGGCCTGCACAGATGCGCAGCACGCAGAAATGGCCATGGGGCGGCCAGCGATGCCGGGGAAAATCCGCTTTTTGGACTGATTTCTGTGGAGACGAGAATGTTCAGACAACTTGCCCTCACGACGGCATTTCATTTTTGAATGATGAATTCTCCCGCGAAAGAATGGAAGCAATGGCTCGCTGAAAATGGCCCGCGCTTGCTTTTGTTTGCACGCGGGTGGAGCAACAATCGTTCCGATGCGGAGGACTTAGTGCAGATGGCCATCCTCAAAATGTGGCATCATCAGGCTGAAAAGGGCGGGGGGCCACCTGATTTACCGCTGGTCTTCTCAACGATCCGCTTTTGCGGGCTGAACCACCACCGCAGTGAGACTCGCCGTCGCAAGCGCGAGGAATCTGTGATTTTTCTCAACGATTTTAAAGACGTGTGGCTCGATCCGCTAATGGAGGAAGACGAGGACGCCCTCATCATGCGGAATGCAGTGGAGCAGCTAAGCCAGAAACTCCGCGAAGTGGTGGTGATGAAATTCTGGGGCGGGCTCACGTTTCTCCAGATCTCTGAAACACTCGCGATCTCGCCAAACACCGCCGCATCAAGATATCGCTATGCGCTGGAGCAGTTAGGCCACGAACTACGCCGCGTGAAGGAGGGACGCCGCCATGCAAACTAACGATGTCGAAGCTGCCCTCGCGCGGCTGATGCCGCCATCATTGAGCGATGGTGCATTGGACGAGCTCCATTCGCTCATCGATGAATTATCAGGTTCATCGCCAAAGGAGATTGCTGTTTTCCGCCCGTCTGGGGCGTGGAAAATCGCAGGAGGAATCGCCGCAGGGCTTCTTGCAGTGGCAGGTGGTGTTACCATTTTGAAACAAGCGCCCGCGCCTTCCGTCTCTTTCTCACAAAATGGCATCATCCGCGCTGACATGGTCTTGATCAGCGAATCAGACCGCGTGGAGTCCATCCGCGATGAGGGCTGGAGCGAGCAGGCAGATGGCTCCACCATGCATGCCGTCCGGCTAAATCTGATCGAAGAAAATCGTCTGATGGATGAGGAGACGGGCATCGTGATGCGAGTTTCTGAACCACGCGAAGAACTCTTTTTTACCCCGATCACGGCATTCTAACGTGCAGACAATTTTCATCATTTTTCTGCTCGGGTTAGTCCAGTTTGCAGGTGCGGTGGAGCCCATCGCGCCGCCCGCTGTGGAAGTTCCAAGCGCACAAACAAGCGCCCCGCGCGCATGGCTCGGACTAAAAGTGGCCAAGCCAGACGAGACCATCACCGCTCACGTGCCAGCCTTGCCGCCGGGAGTAGGGTTCATTGTAAAATCCGTGGATGCAGGTGGCCCCGCAGCGGTAGCTGGTATCCGTGAATTGGATTTGATATGGAAAATCGGCGATCAAATGCTGGTTAATGAGGCGCAACTTGCGACGTTACTCCGGCTCTCGCAACCGGATGCGGAGATCACTCTCTCAGGTTTCCGCGCTGGAAAAGCCTTGGAAGTTAGAGTGAAACTCGGCAACGCCCCATTACGGCGTGCGCCCGACGCGAGCGAGTTGGTGGAATCCGCCATCCTCACCGGCGAGTCTAGCGGCCCGATGCGCATCGTCAATGTAGCGGAAAAAAGTGCGAGTTTTACTGCTGAAGATGGCACTGCCGTGGTCCAGCTCGAGGAAAAAACCTATCACGTCACCATCCATGATCCTGATGAAAAACTGGTTTTTAAAGGTGACTTCTCGCGGCAAGATGACTTTGGAAAAGCTCCCGAAACATGGCACAAGCGGCTTTGTGCCCTGCGGCGTGGCCTCGATAGAACTCTGGAAGGCGGGATCATCACTCCGCGCCAGCCCCGCCCGCGCGTGGTGCCTCCTGCTGCAGAGGTCCCCTGATTTCTGAAGCAAGTGGATTTAATCAAGGGATTACCTTGCGTTTTTCTACCCGCCTTCTCATCGTCCGCGCCATGCATTCTGACGTGGCGAAACTGGTTGAAGCCGGTCGCATTCCCAAACCGGTCGGCGAGCGCCTTTCTCAATTGGCTCCCGGAAATTTCTGTATTCATAAATCCTTCGGCGCTGGCAAAGTAATCGACTGGGATCTCCCCGGTAAGAAAGTCACCATCGACTTTGAAAAATCCGCAGGCCAAACGATGGAGTTGCAGTTTGCGTTCCAAAAAACCGAGTGGATTCCGGAAGATGATTTTCGTGCGAAAAAAATCGAGCAGCTCGAAGAGCTCCGCACACTTTCCAAGAGCGATCCCATTGCCCTCGTCGTCCACCTTCTCCAAAGCCACGGCGGCAGCATGACGGGTGATGCACTTGAAAAGGAACTTTCCGGTGCCGTAATCCCGGAGCCGACATTTAAAAAATGGTGGGATACCACGAAAAAATCGTTGCGCGAGAGCCGCCGCGCCGTCGTCCCGCAAAAACGCACTGACCCTATCGTACTCCGCTCGTCAGATCGCAGCCCAGCCGAGGCACTCGTCGCCGATTTCGAGGCTGCCCGCGATATCAAAGGCATGATCCGTGCGCTCGAGGCCATCGCTGCGGACATTGGTGCATTTGAAAATGATGCCGAATCACTCAAGCGCCTCTTAAACGACATTGATGAAGGTGCGAAAAAAGCCGCCCGCGTCCAGCTCGGGCAGGCTCTCCAGCTCGTTGCCGCACGCGATGAAGTCATCGGATCTTCCGCAGCTCTCGAGCTTGATCCAAATGCCGTCCGCCTCTCGGACCTCCTCCTTTCCGCAGATCTCGGGCGTCTAGCTGAGGAAGCTGGCCTTCTTCCATCGAGCCGCCAACGGGCAGTTTACGAAGCATTCCCGAATGCATTTGCCGACGAATGGATCAGCAAAATTGTGCAAGTATTTGACAAAGTAGGTGCCCGTGGCGTCACGGAAATTGCCCGCATCCTGCTCGAGCGCGATGGCATGCCAGCACTCGTCAATCACCTTCGTTCAGCCATCGCCCGTCGTGCCCTCGGTCCGGATGCACTGATCTGGGTCTGCCGCGAGCGCAAAAGCTCTGCTCTTGATGTCTTCAGCGCGGATGTCGGCGCATCCGTCCTCAATTTGTTAGAGAACGATCATTTATCAGACGGCCCGCGCAAAACCTCGCGGCTTCAATCTTTGCTGGGTGATGATAAGGCCCTGCTGACAGATCTCGTGGCCATCATGGACATCAATGAGTCCCGTAATTTTGCCCGCCGCTTGCTCGATTGCCCGGTTTTTGCCGAGCTTGAGAAGAAATCGCTGATGGCCCGCATCATCAAGGCTCGCCCGGAAACGGCAGAACTCGTCAGTGGTAATAACTCGAAACGCCCAGACGAGATTCTCCTCGTCTCATGGGAAAGCCTCGAAAAGAAAAAGGCAGAACTCGACGATCTCATTCGGAACAAAATCCCCCAAAATCTCAGCGATGTGAAGATTGCCCGATCCTATGGCGATCTTCGAGAAAACTTCGAATACAAATCCGCCAAGGATTTAGAAAAGTATCTCGCACACCGCCGCACTGCCCTCCAAAAAGAAATTTCAAATGCACGCGGCACTGATTTTAAAGGCTCAGATGCCTCTAAGGTGAACATCGGCACCGTCGTGAATCTTACCGATCCAAGTGGTAAGGAAATCATCATGACCGTGCTCGGTGCGTGGGATTCCATTCCTGAAACCAAGACGGTTTCCTACCTCTCGGAGGTTGGTAAAGCGCTTGTGAACCGCGTCCCCGGAGACACCGTGCAAGTGCGGGATGAAGATACCGAAGCTATGCAGACTCTCACACTGACTGCGATCAGACCTTTTAATCCCTGATCCGTTTTCAAGAAATTCTCAAAACCCGCCCATTAAGAACACCACAAAATTATAAAGTATGGACCTAACTACCATTATTGAAATCCGCGGCCGCGAAGTGATCGATTCCCGAGGCAATCCCACCGTAGAAGTCGATGTCTATCTAGAAGGTGGGGCTATAGGCCGCGCTGCTGTGCCGTCTGGAGCCTCTACTGGTGAACATGAAGCTGTAGAACTTCGTGATGGAGACAAGGCGCGCTTCCTCGGTAAAGGAGTCTTGAAAGCCGTCGAAAACGTGAACGCCAAACTCGCGCCAGCACTTCTCGGCTATTGTGCCACTGAGCAAGCATCCATTGATGCGGCCATGATCGCGCTTGATGGCACCTCCACCAAAAAAGAACTCGGTGCGAATGCCATTCTCGGCGTTTCACTCGCCGTCGCCAAGGCCGCTGCATCACAGCTCGGGATCCCACTTTACAAATACCTCGGTGGGCCAAACGCGAAGGTGCTGCCAGTGCCGATGATGAACGTAATCAATGGTGGTGCTCACTCGGATGCGCCGATTGATTTCCAAGAATTCATGATTGTCCCCGTTGGCGCGCCTACCTTTCGCGAATCCATCCGCTATGGCGCGGAAGTTTTCCACTCGCTCAAGAAGGTCTTGCACGATCTTGGTCTTTCCACCGCCGTAGGAGACGAAGGCGGTTTTGCACCTACGCTCAAAAGCGCGGAACACGCCATGCAAGTGCTTTGCCAAGCCATCGAAGCAGCTGGCTACAAAGTCGGCGAAGACATTGCCTTCGCCCTTGATGTTGCCTCATCCGAGTTTTTCGATGCCAAGCAGAACGCCTACGTATTCAAGAAGTCTGATAAATCCGTCAAATCTGCCGCAGAGCTCGTCGATTTCTATGCAGACCTTCAAAAGCGCTACCCGATCATTTCGATTGAGGATGGCTGCGCCGAAAATGACTGGGATGGCTGGAAAATCATTACAGAGAAACTTGGTAAAACCACCCAGCTTGTGGGCGATGATTTATTCGTCACCAACGTCGATTTCCTCGCGAAAGGTATCAAGATGGGCGTCGCAAATTCCATTCTTGTCAAAGTAAACCAGATCGGCTCGCTCACTGAGACGTTTGATGCCGTAGAACTTGCCAAGGAGAATAGCTACACTGCAGTGCTCAGCCACCGCTCCGGCGAGACGGAAGATAGCACCATCGCTGATCTCGCAGTTGCTACAAATTGCGGGCAAATCAAAACTGGCTCGATGAGCCGCTCGGACAGAATCGCGAAATATAATCAACTCCTCCGCATCGAGGAAGAGTTAGGCGATGATGCGATTTACGGGATAAAGAAACTCAAAGTGCTCCAATAACTTCGAGTTTTTCATTTCGATCTTTGAACGGCAGGTGCCATTGGAGCCTGCCGTTCATCGTTTCTAAATAGGTTTATGGTGGGAAATTAGAGCTTTTTCAAGTTTCGGTTGCTTGCTTTGCCTGCCCATCTTTACGTTTTCGCATCCCTCCAAAGTCACCATGTTACTCCATTCACTTGCAGATACCCTGGCCATTGCTCAATCGGCCGATTTGAAGATATGGGCCTATGTCGCGTTCGTCGGACTCGTGCTCGTATTCCTCGCCCTCGATCTTGGCGTTTTTCACCGTGAAGCGCATGAGGTAAGCATGAAGGAATCTTTAGCATGGTCAGCAGTATGGCTCACTTGCGGGATATCTTTCAGTGCGTTCGTTTATTTCGCCTATCAAGGCCATTGGCTAGGCCTAGGGCTGGAAACTCCTAAGTATGTCGGCGGTAGTATTGTATTAGGTGAAGTCACTGGGAGCACAGCGGCGATCCAATACCTCACAGGCTACGTGGTCGAAAAATCGCTTGCGATGGATAATATCTTCGTGATCGCCATGATCTTCGGGTTCTTTGCGATCCCTCCGAAGTATCAACATCGCGTGCTTTTCTGGGGAATCATTGGTGCCCTACTCATGCGTGGAACGATGATATTTTTGGGTGCAGAGCTGATCATGCGCTACACGTGGATTTTGATCTTCTTCGGGTTGTTCCTGATTCTTACTGCTGCGAAAATGGCGTTCATTGAAAGCAACGACGATCCTAGTAACAATCCACTCGTTAAACTTGCCAAAAAGTTTTTCCGCACGGTGGACTTTTTCGATGGCCAACGCTTCTTCACCAAGCGCACGTCCGCTCCGATTTATGAAAACAACGTGATCGTTCCTGCGGATCCGGCCACATTGTCCGTCAAGTGGGCCATCACTCCGCTTTTTCTCGCGCTCATCATGATCGAGATCACCGATTTAGTCTTCGCCGTGGACTCTATCCCCGCCGTCTTTGCGATTACGCCAGACCCATTCATCGTCTTCACGAGTAATATCTTTGCCATACTCGGGCTGCGTGCCTTGTATTTTTGCCTTGCCGCTTTGATCGAGAAATTTCGCTTCCTCAAGCCCGCCCTGATCTTGATCTTGGCCTATGTTGGGGTGAAGCTTTTGCTCCTTGCAGGCCCTCCATATCTCAACGATTTCGGCCTCGCGGCCCAAGAAGTGAAAAGCATCAAAATCGATTCTCTTATCTCCCTTGGAGTCGTTGTTGGAACGCTGGTCGGTGCATCAGTATTGTCCATCCTCATGCCACTGAAAAAGAAGGAAATAGGTTAGAGTTCTTCCACCGTCCTTCTTCTTGTCAACCCC
>JAYULG010000011.1:0-5483 GCA_043763755.1 Akkermansiaceae bacterium
GATCATGGTGGAAAAATGACTGTAGGTAATACCACGCTGCTTCTCGCTGAGCAATTTGGATTTTGTTATGGAGTGGAGCGGGCAATCGATCTCGCATACGCGTCTCGCAAAGTTTTCCCAGAAAATCGAATTTTTCTGATCGGTGAAATTATTCATAATCCCGAAGTTAACCGCCAATTGCGTGAGATGGGCATTCGCTCGCTACCATGGCTGGAGATCGATGATTCATACGATGATCTTACGTCCGAGGATGTTGTCATCGTCCCAGCATTCGGTGCTCCTACTCACTTCATGGATAAAATTGAAGAACGTGGCTGCTACTTGGTGGACACCACTTGCGGCGATGTGATGAAAGTGTGGCGGCGGGTGCGCGGCTACGCGAAAGATGGCACCACCTCGATCATTCACGGGAAATCCAATCATGAAGAAACTCTTGCGACTTCGTCTCGTGCGCTCGGCGAAAATGGCGATGGCCATTTCCTTGTCGTCCTGACGGTGGCAGATGTAGATTACCTTTGTGAATATATTCGAAATGGTGGTGATAAGGCGGAATTTATGGCCTATTTTATTGATCACCACTCGGATGGATTTGACCCAGAACTTCATCTCAAGCGGCTCGGATTGGCCAATCAAACGACCATGCTCCAAAGTGAGACAGAGGAGATTCAGAAACGCATCCGCAAGGCCATTGCAGACCGCGATGGAAACGAGGCATCCTTCCAAGTATTCGATACCATTTGCGGTGCCACTCAAGAACGCCAAGACGCGCTCTTCGAGATGCTCAAGAAGCCGATGGATTTACTCCTCGTCATCGGCGGATACAATAGCTCAAATACAGCACATCTCGTAGAAATTGCAGAGCCACTATTGCCCACATTTTTTATTAGAGATGCCTCTTGCATCACTTCATTAGAGGAAATCGTCCACTATGATCTTCACCATAAACAGGAAACAACCTCGGACTACTCGAAACTATTCTCTGATGACCGACCTGTGACGATCGGTATCACGGCAGGTGCTTCTTGCCCTAACAATCTGATCGAGCAAACGATCCTAAAAATATACGAACTCCGCGGGGTGACGCTCTGACTTCCAACTTAAGTGTATTTCATAAAAGCAGTATAAACTTCCGGAGGGATATCAAGTAGGCTGTAGTCCTTTGATGCTACAAAAAGCAAACTCTGTTTTCCTTTGCCTAAAAGCTCATTCTCAGAGCCGAAGATTTGATGTTCCAATGTGCAGAATTTCCGATTGAAATCTGCCACTTTGATTTTCACAGTGATGGTATCAAACTCACGTGCCTCACGCACAAACTTGTGCTCGAATGAGCGTGTGAGGATGAAAAATTTTGTGGTCTTCAGATCAAAGTCTGGCATCGCCACATTGAAAAACAATTCGCGAGTTTTCCCGACGAACATACCATACATTCCAAAGTAAACATTACCCACGGAGTTGGTATCTTGGTAGGTGGCGATCATGGAATAGACAAACCATTTCCCCTCGAAGTGTCCTCCCAAAGCATGATGATCTTGCGGTGCCACCACCTCAGAGGCGGTTGCAACGTTTACTGTTTTTGTAATCGCTTTGATTGCCGGAATCTCCGAGGCAGCCTCCATGACTTCACCCGCCCGCTCGGTGACCACTCTGAGTAGATCTGCATTGAAAACTAGCCACATCACATAGATTAAAGGCAAGATAGAACCAAGGATCAGGAGAGGAGTTTGACCATTGAGATAACCGAAGGCGAAGATGACGAGAGACATGCTCGCCATCGAAAACATCCGGATTTGAGGCAAGGGTTGTTGCGAATTAGGCACATAGCAGCGCGCAATCGCAAGTGCGGCGTAGCCCACAAAAAATGAGGCGTAGAAGACCATGAAGTATTCTAGCTCTAACTTAAGAATCAATGCCACCAGAGTGACTAGACCAATGATGATGAACGTCGGAATTGGTGAACCAAGAAGTTGTTTAGGCACTAGAGAAACAAGCATATTTTCGCTTTTCTCAACGTTCTTTTCTAAGAACCATTTTAAGGCCACATATCCGCTATCTAAGGTCGTCAAAGCACAGATGGATAGAAACATAAAATACGCAGCAGGCACCCAGTTTGCGACACTTGCATCAGGCCAATTTACATATTTAGTAATTAATTCATGAGCGTAATTAAAGCCATCCATGCTTGATTGTAGATTCAATGGCTTTCCAATTTTCACCATCACCCAGTAGGCGAGGCAACCGTGGAACAACAAGATGAGAAAAAAGATCGATCCTCCAAAAAAGTAACTCGAGCGTATCGAAGTTTTTTCGCGATGAATCTGGATCGCTCGTTGCCAATGTTGGAGATCCAACCATGGCCCGACTAGCAGGCCAATCACAAGTGGAATGGCATAGCCGAGAAAGCTCGGTCCTTGCCACTGCGCGGGATACGGAGCGGACCATTTCACCACATCCGGCATCACAGGCTTGAGGCCAAATAGGATCATGCCTACACTTACCACTAACAGTCCGCCGAATAGCCCATGGCTGAGCTTGATTTTTTGGATATTGAATTCTTCACCAAACAAACATCCCGCCGCGAGAATTACGAAAATAATCAAACATACATAGATCCAAAAAAGTGGTCCCGCTACGCCTAGGATGGGAACTAGCATGTATTTCGTGAGGGCAAATACCGTGAGCGTGATTGCGACGATTTGATAGAGATATAGTATGAGTCGAAACGGCTTTGAGAATTTATCGAAGAAAATTGCCAAGGATTCTTGGCCACCGGCGTGGCGCTTTGCAACGATCTGCGTGAGATATCCAAACAGCATCAGCCCGAGCGCGTTGGGTATCGCAAACATTAACAAACCTTGGATGCCAAACATGAAGGTCATTTGGACGCTGAAAAACAGCCCCAGCCCCCACATCCATGACAGAGCCACCGAATTTCCCCACAGCAGCGCGTTTAACCAGCGAAAGTTCATAAAGTGACCAAAGAACGCGCAATCACGCAAAGGGGCAAGTCAAGATTGTGCGAGAAATTATCCTCCATCGGGCTTCAGAAAGGAGGTCAAAGGGGGCAAGAATTAAGGGCAAAAGGCATCATTGATTCAAAAAGCTCTCGTTAGCCGCAAGCGGCAGGCCCTATTTCCGCATTCTTCGCGAGAATTACCATTGAAGCCGCTGCATCCAGTCTCTTAACTCCGCTAAGCCCAGCTTGCGCACCCGTAAATTTTCATGATTGAGAACATCCGTAAATACACCGGCCTGACCATGGTGATCCTCGTGATCCTTTTCGTCAGCTTCCTTTTCCTTGATTCGAACTCCATGCGAAACATGGGGGGAACTAGCATGTTTAGGATCGCAGACCGCACTTATAGCGATAAGGAATATCAGACGTTGGGTTCTGGCGCTTACGAGCTCACTTCGGGTCTAGCACGTTCTGGAGATTTTGGCCTTTATCAATTTCTGATGAGCCTGTCCACCGGGGCCACGAGCCAACAAGATGCACCTGAGAAATTTTTCGTTGGCCGGATGATTCTACGCCAAGCGAAAGAGGAATTCGGAGTGCATCCCGGCGACGACGAAATCTCGGACTACATAAAATCCCTGCGCGCTTTTGCCGGGACTGACGAAAAATTTGATGTCGAAAAATACAGAAGCTTTATCGAGAAGGGCATTGGCCGCTTCGGATTGACGGAAAAAGACGTTCGAGAACTCGCATCTGATGTGCTCGCCTCGCAGAAAATAAACACCATCGTCGGCTCGGGCCTAGCGGTGGACCGCAATGCAGTCGCGAAGGCGCTTGCACTGGACAATCAGCAAATCAGCGGAGAAATCGGGCGTTTGGCGCTCGCCCCATTTGAGGAGAAGCTCCAGCCGACCGAGGAGGAAATCAAAACCTACTGGGAGGTGATCAAAGACGCATTCACCACGGAGCCTCTCAGGAAATTCACGTTTGTTGTCATCTCACCTAGCCTCCCTGCCGAGCCGGAACCCGAAAAAGAGGTTCCGCCTTCCATTGCAGATGCCGCAGCCAGCCCGGAAGTGAAGGCTGCTGCTGACAAGAAAAAGGAAGAGGAAAAAGCCAAACGTGCTGCCGACTTCGCCGAGCAACGCCGCAAGAAACAACTCGAAACAGATGCCCTTGTTTCCGCTTTTTATGATCATCTCGCGGAGAAAAAAGGTGCTTCCTTTGAGGAGCTAGCCAAGGCAAACGGCTGGGAAGTCAAAACATCTGAACTGTTTGCGAAAGCCACTCCTCCGAAGGAACTTGATATCGAGCTCCGGGCTTCCAGCAACGGAGGAAAAGCGGCGGAAATTCTTTTCCAAATCCAGGAAACCAAAGACCCATTTTCAAAAATTTCACCCGCCATTGCAATTGGTGAAAATCAATGGTTGATCGCACGAATCGACGGCGAAGAAAAATCTCGCACGAAGACCTTTGACGAGGCCCGCGCCGATGCTCGTGCCCAATACATTTCCGAAAAAGCCGTGGAAGCCATGAAAACTGCCGCCACAGAAGCGGTCACGAAAATCCAAGCTTCGATCACCGCCGGGAAATCGTTTGCCGATGCAGCGAAGGAAGCCGGAATTGCAGAGGTGAAAGCGTTTAGCTCGATCATCAGCACCTATCGCCCAGATTCCGCGACAGAGCCTCAGAATCTTTTTCAAGCCGCCCGAGTGATCGACCCTGGCTCCCTTGCCGAAGCGATCATCGAGTCTGACCGCGCTTTCATCATCCACGTTTCAAAACGTGAGGTAGTGAAGGAGGCAAATGCTGCTACTCGACTCGATAGTGAGTTGAAAACCCGCAGCACTCAGAATGAAACCTTCGCATTTTCATCATGGCTAGGCGCCCGTTTGGACGCTGCCAAAGTGGAGACGCTCTACAAACAACGATGACCCTAAGCGGTGATCTTGTGAAACTCGCTGCTTCATAATGGCTACTGTCTCTGAGATATTCGATGAGGCAAACGGCCACTTGGCGGTTGGAGAGCTTGATGAGGCCATCATTTGCTATCGCCGCTGTGTAGCGGAAGCGCCGGATTTTTTCGATGGCTGGCACGCTCTTGGCATGGCCCTCCTGAAAACTGGACAAACCAAAGAAGCCATCGGCTGCGGTCTCCAAGCCGTGACGCTCCAGCCTAACGATCTGCTCGCATGGACGGGCCTTTCCCAAATGTACGTCCGCGATGGCAATATCCCTGAGGCCGAAGCGGCAAGAGGCAATGCTCGTATCCTCTCACTCGGTGGAAAAATCGTGATGTAGTGAGTGGGATGTCCCTCAAGGCGACGGCTACATTTAACTAAATAGACTACTCATCGCCTTCTTCTGATCTGCCCGGCAATTGGCTCGAAATCTGCACACTCCATGTCTTGCGTTCTTGCTGATGACCCGGTAGGACTCCACCGATTGTGAAAAAACTCTGTCTGCTCCTTTGTTTGTGTCACTTGCTTCAGCTTGTTGCTGTGCATGCGCAATCTCCCATTGCTCAAGC
>JAYULG010000012.1:0-1565 GCA_043763755.1 Akkermansiaceae bacterium
GGAAATGAGCTGGGCGAAGTCCTTGTCCGGCGTGACCATGAAACACTCGAAACCATCCTTCTCTGCACGATGCACTAGCGTGCCGATGATGTCATCCGCCTCAAAGCCATCCACCTCTAACACGGGGATGTGGAATGCGCGGCAAAGCCTCTTCACATGAGGGATGGCGGCTGCGAGTTCTTCCGGCATTTCATCGCGCTGGGCTTTGTAAGCGGGAAATTTTACATGCCTAGGAGTGGGCGCGGAGGTATCAAAAGCGACGCCGATGTGGGTGGGGTTTTCCTTCTCCACAATGGCGAGCAGCGTATTGATAAATCCATAGAGCGCGGAAGTGTTCACCCCTTTGGAATTGCGGATGGGAGTTTGTATGAGGGCGAAGTGTGCCCTGTAAATGAGGGCCATGCCATCCAGCAGAAAGAGGCGTTTCATGGCGGCAGCATGGCGAGGCATCCCGGGCGAGTCCAGAAGAGTGCGCGGTGTTTTTTCCCTTTAGCTTGGCTTCAGCTCAAGCATTAGGGAAATGTGCATGGCAGTGAGCTCGCCCATGGATTGGCAATCGCCGAATCCGCTGGTGCCGTGCATTCGATCTAGCTCGCGAGCAAGGGTGATGACATGTTCTTTCGGCGCAATGTCCTCGCGCCGCATGATGCCTAGCAGTGCTCTCAGCCGGCTACTTTCCACCTTAGCGCGGCGGGCCATCTGCGCGTGCTCTTCTGCCACATATTGATCAATGCTTTTGCGATTGAGCACATTGAATGCTAGCTTGGTGATTTTTCTATTAGAACTAAACCGAAAGGCGAGGTAAACATTGCCATTTCCCTCGTACGATTGTTGGTCGAAGTCGATGGCCCGCACGCGGTATTGCACCTCTTCAAAGTCCGGTGTGATATCGACTACATAGTTCACACTCCGCATATCTCCTAGCAGGCGGATGAAGCTGCGTTCTGTAAATTTAGTGAATTCCTTGGCGATGCGGACTTTGTTGAGTCCTGGCTGCTTGATATAATCACGAAGAAACGCATCTCCTGGCACTCCAGCGATGTGTTCTTCGATCAGAGTGTTACCATTCATTAAGTAGTTGATACGATTTGGTGAAAGGATATGCTCTAATTCAAGGCCGTAGATGCGTGAGGCATCCGCTTGTTTTACATAGTAGTAATCTGAGTTATCATTGAATAAATTAGTGATGCGGATGCGGAATGGCTTGGAATTCCCAAAGTCCCCGAAGTCGATGCGATCCACGCGGAGGTGATCGTGTTGTTCTGCATCGCGCCCGAGCTTAAGCTCTGTGTAGATGCTAGTGAGCCGTGGCAAGAGTTCTGCGAAAACCTCAGGCGAATACATGACGCTGAGCCACAAAGTTTCGCGGCCAGTAGGATCCTCATACGGCACCGCACCGGTAAAACGGCAAAGTTCATCGTAAACTTTCGGAATCTCACGTTGGCGATCAAAATGGTAAAGGTATTGCCACAACGATGGAGAAACGGGATACCTGATTTTTTGCTGTGCGATCACACGCGAGAGTTATGAGAATTTGAAACAAACTACCAGCCATCATACGGGCT
>JAYULG010000013.1:0-5427 GCA_043763755.1 Akkermansiaceae bacterium
GTGCTCGATCGCGGCGGTGTAGTCCTTACTCGCATACGCTGCGTTCCCGCTGGCGAGCGCCCGATTCAAATCAGCAGGTGGCGTGGCAGGTTGCGCAAATAGCATCCCGCTCATTGCCACGAAAGATGCGAGCAGAATGCGCGGTAAGAGGGATCGGTGGGTTGAACAATCGCTATAAGACACGGCGGAATAGGTGTCGGCACTTTTGAATCTGTCAATCACGAAACTCTCGCTTGGCTGCTGTCTCAAGGGTTTCAGGATTTGTTGGATTAGGGTTTTGGGCGCAACCATCGGTTCGGAAGAATATCTCGAAAGCTAGCGCTTGCAAGTAACATGAAAGCGGAGGAATAAAAAATTCTGGTATGGAAGGGGACTACTCACCTTCTATCAACCGTAATGGCTTGGGATCAATCTTGCATGCGCCCCCACAATCCCTTAACGAAGTAGCCAAGTGGCGAGTGGAAATTTCAAACCCCAGCGAAATGCATCATTGTCTCGCACACTGGTGCGCACCGCGCTCATTTCCGCGGGCTGCATCGCGATTCTTCTGCCAGCGTGGCTTCCGAATCGGCCATCGGCACCGCTGGAGAGTGGCACCGTGGAGCTTCTTCAAGCCGCGCTACTGGCGGCGGCAGCAGCGGTGATCCTCGGCGCATCCTCCCACGCCGGGCGGAATCGTCCAGCGTGCCGAGTCTTGGCGCTCAGCTTATTCGCCGCATTCGTCGGGGAAATCGAAGACTTCGTGTCTGAAATTCTCAAGCTGAGTTTCCCCGCAAAATGGATCATCAGCGGGCTGATAGTCGTCGCGCTAATCACCATTTTTCGTCACCGCCGGGCAATGGCACACTTCGGCGCAACAGTGGGAAATCACGCTGGCACCGGGCTTATCGCTGCCGCGCTTTTGATCATCTATGTATTCAATCGCGTGATCGGTGGTCCCACGTTCTGGAAGGCATGCCTTGGCCCCGCTGCATTCTCTCCGGAAATTCCTAAGATCTGTAAAAGCTACCTCGAGCTCCTCGCCTGCTATTTGATTTTCATCGGCACCCTTGGCCTCTCCATCACCCTCGCGCGGCGCAAAGATCCGCTGTAGCAGCCCACTATGTTTCATATCGTCCTTATCGAGCCGGAAATCCCCCACAACGCGGGCGCTGCGGGTCGGCTTGCGTTGGCTACCGGCTCCGTGCTGCATCTCGTCGAGCCGCTCGGATTTTCGCTAGAAGATAAACACGTCCGCCGGACTGGTCTCGATTACTGGCAAGATGTGCGAGTGCAGGTGTGGAAAAACTTCGATGAATTGCAAAAAACCATACCCACAGGAGCAGCATGTTGGTATCTGAGCACCAAGGCCACTTGCTCGCCCTGGCAGGCGAAATTTCGCTCTGGCGATTTCCTCATCTTCGGACGCGAAACACGCGGCCTCCCCGAAGACATGATCGCTTCTGCTGGCGAGCAAGCACTCCGCATTCCCATGCAGCCCGGCAGCACCCGCAGCTTAAATCTCTCCACGGCCATCGCCATCGTCCTCTACGAAGCCGTCCGCCAACAAGACCCCGCTTGGTGAAATTTTTCATCCCGCATGCTTCACTCTACTGCGCCCATGGAGCCATTTAAGGAAAAGCTCTCATGTCAAAATGCCCTGCGCATTGCCACGACACTCACCCGTGTTTATCCTGAGTTTCCTGCTGTCACCTTCCGCCGTGGCCTAGCAGAAGCCCTCGCCCCGCTAGAACTCAAGCAACGCATGCACCTGCTGGCAGACCGTATCGAAGCCTGCCTGCCGCTTGCGCCTCCTGAGCTTTTTCCGCTGCTCATCCGCACTCTCGCCCGAGACGAGGCAGACACCCATGGCCTGCGCGGCTTTGTCGTGTGGCCGCTCACCGAGGTCGTCGCCCGCCGTGGGCAGGATTTTTTTGACGATGCCATGCCAGCCCTGCGGGAAATGACCAGTCGTTTCACCTCCGAGTTTGCAATTCGTCCATTTCTCCGCAGCCACCTCCAGCGCACGTTACGGCAGCTCGCAGAATGGTGCTCGCACCCAGATCCCCACGTCCGCCGCCTCGTCTCCGAGGGTAGCCGCCCGCTGCTGCCATGGGGTGAGCGCCTCCCTGAAATCATGGCACAGCCAGCACTTACCCTCGGGCTGCTAGAACGTCTCCACACAGACTCCAGCCCATACGTCCGCCTGTCCGTGGCAAATCACCTCAATGACTTTAGCAAAAGCCATCCCACTTTTGTCGTAGAAACTCTCGCTCGGTGGCAGAACCAATCTCCCAACTACCCGCATTTTCCGAAACTCACCCGCCACGCCTGCCGCACCCTCATCAAGCAAGGCCACCCCGCAGCACTCGCATTCCACGGTTATGGCAATGCAGATTCCCTTGAACTCACCGCATGCACCCTCGCCGATGCCACGATCTCTCTCGGCGGCTCCCTCGGCTACCAGATGATCGTGAAAAACCAATCTCGGCAGGAAGTCCGCATCCTTTTCGATTACGCCATCCTCCATCGCAAAGCAAACGGCACCCTCACCCCGAAAGTCTTCAAAGGCCGCACCCGCATCCTTGCCGCTGGCGGGAGCATGACGATCATTGGAAAACACTCGTTCAAGCCAGTCACCACCCGCGTCTATCACGAGGGCGCTCACCACTTCGAGCCTCGCCTCAATGGCAAAATTTTCCCATCAATAGAATTCCATCTCAAGCTCTAGCCCATCTCCCCAAGGAGCGGCGATCTCCGAATCGCCATGCCAATGTTCAGCCAATGTCCCGCGCATCCCCCCCATTACTCCCTCAATCTCCAATCCGATGCGGATAAAACCGACTCAGATTCCCCGTGATCGGCGCACTATCACCCCGCGCAGACAGCCCACAACACGCATCACCCACCATCCACAGTCCCCACACGAAGTGCTGCTGTTTCGCCGCAAACATCGGCGCATGTTTCTGATACACCATCGGTCCCATAGCATGGCCCGCTGCCCCACCAGCAAGGATTTTCCCCCTATCCACCAATGAAATTCCCGCCCCTTCCCGACCGAAAAACGGCTTCTCTACCCAAAACGAAACCCCCTGTGCACAAAGCTCCTCCCGCGTGCGGTAGGCGGCAAGCAATAACGGGTGCCCAGGATTCAACTCCCATAAAATCGGCAGTAGCCCCTTGTTGGACAACATCATCTTCCACGCCGGCTCGATGAAGCGTGCCCTTTCTTGGCCGATCTCTGCGAAAAATGGCTCCCCCGTCATCCACTCCCATGGGTAAAGTTTGAAAAGTTTTTCAATCGCCCGCTCGCCACCATCCGTAAAGCGGCCTTCTGCGGAAAATCCGATCTCCGCCATATCCATTAGCTCCACCGTCTTTCCTGCCTGCTCCGCCGTTTCCGCCAGATAGGCAATCGTCTGCCGATCCTCCAGATTTTCCCACGCGCACGCGAAATGCACACACCTCTCCGGGATCGATTTCCACCGCTCCACCAGTGCTTCATGGATCGAGTTAAGCTGATCACCCTGCGGCGCCACAGCCTCTAGCCATTGCCACTGGATCACAGCCGCCTCCAGCAGAGACGTCGGCGTATCAGCATTGTATTCGAGCAACTTCGGTTCTCCCGTCCCGTCCCATGCCAGATCAAAACGCCCGTAGAGGGAAAAATCGCCAGCCATCCACGAGGTTTGAATCATGCTCACTGCCGCATCCGGGATGGCCAGCCTCTCCCACCACGCATTTCTCACGATCTTGTCGCACGCTTCCAAACAAAGCGCGTGCAGTTCACTCGCCGCAGCTTCGAGCGTTTCTGCCGCCTTGAGTGTGAGCACAAGATGCTCATCCTCTTTCCAATACGGCACCTCACCCGCGCCATGCCAGATCAGCCCGGCGGATTCCACGCTTTGCTGCCAGCCAGCGCGTGGCGTGTTTGCTTCCAGGCGGATGTTTGATTTCATCAACTGCCAAATGACGACCTACCACCAGAGCTACGCGCAGTTGCTGTGTTGCCGAAGCCACTGCGCACAGATTGCCCAGCAGTCACTGCCGTCCCACTCGCCCGGCTCTGTGCCACCATCCGCTGGTATCCGGGATTTCCCGCGGCATATCGGCTCACCGCGCCGCGCTGATTGTCCACTCCCTGTTGCCAATTTCCCACTTGCCCACCCGCTTGCCGGAAGCCATTTCCGGGCGAAAACATCCCGCGATTTCCCGCAAGCAGCCAATACATCATCAGCGCATTTCCCATCCCAAAGCCACCACCGCCAGCCTGCGGTGCCGTGGCTGCCGTTTGCTCCTCCTCCAGCGCCGCTTCTACCTTTTTTAACGCTGCCGCCGATGGCCTACTCGTCGCAACGCTTTCTGCCACAGGCTCATCCTGCCATGCGCCATTCACAAAATAACGCCCATCCTGCGAGTAACCATAAGGATGCTCGTAAAATTCGTGGGCCTCTGCATGGTAGTAGCCTACTTTTGGAATGTTAAAATTGTTCGTCACTTCGCCCTCCATCAGCTTGGCTTTTTCACTATCCAGCTTCTCGATCTGCACCTGAGTCTCGGCCATCTGCACATCCTGCTCAGTCGCTACATGGTGCACCCCGCGATCACAACTCGTGAGGCTACCCGCCAAAATACACGCCGTGGACCAACGGAGAATCCCGCCCGGGCGGAGTGCAGTGAGAAAAGAACGTTCTTTCATAAAAGTCTCAAACACTACGAGACACCCACCCCACGTCAACCCGATCATTTCCCCAAATTCTAGAAAGTAGCACAGGCATCCTGCCTGTCTAGGAAAGCGGGCATCTTGCCTGCCCACATACCCCATTCCCCATCTTTATCCCCAACCCCTTGTCCCCCCGAGCATCCTAACAAATATCCCTCATCCCAAAATCCTCCACAAACAAACCCCTGCAGCCACTCTCTTCACGGCAACCCAGCCATCCGTCTCGCCCTCGCCCAGCTTGCGAACAGGCGATATGCCGCAGTCTTCAACTTACAATCTTCCTTTTGGACGATTCGGCTACCTATGGAAAAACCCTCTCGGTGGCGTCTGCGGATCTCCTCAAGAACGGAATCGGCATCCGGGTAAATATCCGTGCTGGATGGATTGTCGCTCACATATTTTTCCTCCAATCCAGCCGCATCAATGGCCTTCATCCAAGTGCCAAACCAATGGTAAGCTGCCGATTTAAGTTTGCCATCTTGCTCCACCACTCGAACCTGCAATAAGGATTCGCCACGCGCGGCCCGGCCCACAAGTGCATCAATCACCGATTGAGGTGTGCCATATTGCCGCGATGCACGCTTCAGCTTCTGCCTACTCTTCTTTTGCATCTCTAGCAGTGCACCGAGATCGGCAGCCTCTCTGGCCTTTTCCATCGTCCCGTAATATCGATAGATCGCGTTTTTGAGAGGCCTATCCTCGCGGCACAGCGCACCCTGAGAGAT
>JAYULG010000014.1:0-1558 GCA_043763755.1 Akkermansiaceae bacterium
CCAAGTCCACCAACTACGGTCACTTTGGCAAAGACGATGCAGACCTCACATGGGAATCTACCGCGAAGGCACAGGATCTTAAAAAAGCGGTCGGCTAAGTGCTACCCACCCCGGAAATTTTTATAACAACTATCAACACATATATAATGAGCTTCACTGACTACAAAGTAAGAGACATCGGCCTTGCCGATTTTGGCCGCAAGGAACTGGACATCGCCGAGCACGAAATGCCCGGCTTGATGGCCACGCGCGAAAAGTATGGTAAGGAAAAACCGCTCCAAGGCGTGCGCGTCATGGGCTCGCTCCACATGACGATCCAGACGGCAGTCCTCATCGAAACTCTCATCGATCTCGGTGCAGAAGTCCGCTGGGTTTCTTGCAACATTTTCTCCACACAAGACCACGCTGCCGCCGCGATGGCAGCCCGTGGCGTGCCAGTATTCGCTTGGAAGGGCGAAACTCTAGAAGAATATTGGTGGTGCACATGGAAGGCATTGCTCAATGCAGATGGCCTCGGCCCACAGCTCATCGTCGATGATGGTGGCGATGCGACTCTCCTCATCCACAAAGGTTACGAAATGGAAAATGGATCGGATTGGGTGAATTCCCCATCCGAGAGCCATGAAGAATCCGTGATCAAGGACCTGCTCAAAGACATCAAAGTCAAACAGCCCGGGATTTTCCAAACCATCGTCAAGGACTGGAAAGGTGTCTCAGAAGAAACCACCACGGGTGTCCACCGCCTTTACCAAATGGCCAAGGCAGGCACGCTTTTGGTCCCGGCCATCAACGTCAATGACTCAGTCACCAAATCTAAATTCGATAATCTCTACGGCTGCCGTGAGTCACTCATCGATGGCATCAAACGCGCTACCGATGTGATGATCTCTGGCAAAGTCGGCGTGGTCTGCGGCTATGGCGATGTGGGTAAAGGCTGCGCCCAAGCGCTCCGTGGCTCAGGTGCCCAAGTGGTCGTCACCGAGGTGGATCCGATTTGTGCGCTGCAAGCTGCGATGGAAGGTTTCCGCGTTCTCACCATCGAGGATACCCTCGGCTGGGGCGATATCTACGTGACCACCACGGGTAACAAAGATGTGCTTCGCCTTGAGCACATGGAGAAAATGAAAGACCAAGCCATCGTGTGTAACATCGGCCACTTCGATAACGAAATTCAGATTGATAAACTCAATGAAGCACCCGGAGTCGCCCGTTTAAACATCAAGCCACAAGTGGATCGCTATACTTTCCCAGCAGGGAACTGTATCTATATGTTAGCTGAAGGCCGCTTGGTAAATCTCGGCTGCGGCACGGGTCATCCGAGTTATGTCATGTCTAATTCATTTACAAACCAGACGCTCGCTCAGATCGACCTTTGGAAAAACAAAGACACCTATCAAGCTGGCCAAGTGATGGTCTTGCCAAAGCACTTGGATGAAGAAGTCGCCCGCCTCCACCTCGCCAAGGTGGGTGCGAAGTTGACTCGCCTCACTCAAGCGCAAGCAGACTACATCAGCGTTTCACCAGACGGACCATTCAAGGGAGATCAATACCGCTACTA
>JAYULG010000015.1:0-1557 GCA_043763755.1 Akkermansiaceae bacterium
GCTCATCGTCCTAGCCCGCCGCTATGAACTTGGCGACGCGAAGGATCACATGGATCCGCTAGTGGCAGTATTAGATTCTAACTTCTGGCTCACCACCCACGTCATCACCATCACCCTAGGCTACTCCGCAGGGCTGCTTGCCGCCTTCCTCGCTTGTGGCTACATCATGTTACGTGGCTTACGCCTAGATGGCGGAAACAAAGATCTCCGCCGGTCCGTTACCAAAGCAGTTTATGGAATGATCTGCCTGACACTGTTTCTTTCTCTCATCGGCACAGTCCTAGGTGGGATCTGGGCGAACTACTCTTGGGGCCGCTTCTGGGGTTGGGATCCCAAGGAAAACGGCGCTCTGCTCATTGTGCTTTGGACTCTTTCCATCCTCCATGCCCGGCTTGGCGGATATATCAAGGAATGGGGGATCAATCTCGCTGCTGCATTCACCGCCATCGTGGTAACCTTCTCATGGTGGCATGTAAATTTCCTAGGAGTAGGTCTTCATAACTATGGCTTCACTGCTGGCAAGGGAACCATCTGGTTGTTCTATGGAGTGATGGTCGTTTTCCTAGCCTTCGGGTTCGTAGCCATGTTCATGGAAAGAATGGAGAAGTCTGAGAAAGTTGCCAAGCAACCGAGCAAACAGCTAGACCCTGCAAAAGTATAACTCCTTCAATTAGGAGAGACGGTCGCGGAAATCTGCATAACCAAATTCACGCAGTACTTCGAGAGTACCATCTTCATGTTGAAGGGCTATAGCTGGGTGCTTGACTCCATTAAACGTCGTCGTCTTCACCATGGTATAGTGCGCCATGTCATCGAAGATTATCACATCACCAATCTTCAGCTCGCGGTGAAATGAAAAATCTCCCACCACGTCACCCGCCAAGCAGGTCGGGCCGCCTAGCCGGTAGAGCCACTCGCCGGAATCTCCCGCTAGGTGGTAGTTTTCTCCGGGAAACTGCACCGCTGGCATTCCTTCCGAGGGCGTGGTATCCACCAGAAAAACATCCGGCCGATAGGGCATCTCGATCACATCAGGCATGTGCGCAGTGGCGGAAATACTAAGGATCGCATGGCGATGTCCGGCAGATTCAAACACATCCATCACCGTAGCGCGGAGAACACCGGTGTGAATAGCCACGGCCTCGCCAGGTTCTAGCCAAACTTCTAGATCATACTTTTCTCGAGTTTCTTTGACTAAGCGGATTAGCCGCTTGCGATCATAAAATGGCTTTGTGATCCAATGGCCACCGCCCATATTGAGATAAGTGAATTGGGGTGAACGCAATAAGTGGCCAAATTTTTCCTCAACGGCGACGAGTGTTTTCTCCAAATCATCCGAGTCTTGCTCGCACAGAGTGTGGAAATGCAGGCCACTTAGGCCGCTGAGGTCTGCGCCCACAAGTTGGGCCGCTGTGATGCCAAGGCGCGATCCCGGCACACATGGATCATAAATCGGTGTCTCACCCGTCGAGCATTCTGGATTGATGCGTAAGCCACAGCGCAAGGAACCATTTTTGAAGCGTGGATGGGCTATCACTATTTCGCGAAAGCGGAACC
>JAYULG010000016.1:0-1554 GCA_043763755.1 Akkermansiaceae bacterium
CGCTTTCGGGGCGCAACCCCACCGCGAGTTCGTCAGTTTGCCCCGCAACTTCATCGCTTTGCCCCGCAACCTCCACCCCTTTATCCCGCGACTTTTGCGTCGTAGTTCTATGGTTTGTAGCTCCATTGTTTGTGGCCTCATGCAACGCCGCAATCGCTTGAACATCCATCAGCCCGAGAACTCGTTGGTTTTGATGTTGAAGTTGGTTGTCATCAACCCCGTACACAAGCTCATACACATATTTACCACCAGCGCCTTCTCTTTTCATCAGCACATACTCGAGCGCCACCAATCGCTCTAAATGAACCCGCAATTGTGTATCGCCCCAGCTAAGCGCCTCTCGCAATTGCTTGCGTGTGAATTGAACCTCGCTCGTGTGAATGCCGTCTTTTTGCGCCTCACCTTTGACATAACTACTCAGCCCCACCAGAAGCCGCCGCGTCTGCGGCGGCAACTCATCTAAGCTCCTACCCAACACCTCGGCCGCAATCGTGTTGGCCATCGCTATATCAGCCAACGTCACTTCGACATATTCAATATGTTCGATATGGGCAGTTTTTTCAGAAGCAGATTTTTCATACGTCTTGATCTCCCGCTGATGCTGATGCAAGAGCGCAACCACATCAATCAACGTTAAATACTTTTCATGATCACGCCTTAACCGTGTGGCCTGGTCCGGGAACGTTAAATACTGCGCATAGGGGTTTAGAACCTCAATGCTTTTAAGTAGTCGTTGTGCATTCTGATGCAGCCCCACTAACCTTTCACGCTCCTTTTTTACCCCTAAACCCGCCAGCGTTCGGCGGCCCCGCTGCAACGCATGTATCGCCCGCGTCTGCTCGCGGCCCTCATCAACCGCCAGCACTAAACAACGGTTCATCAGCTCCTCATCTAGGTCTGTGGCCGTCGTCGTTAAGATCAGCGCCACCGGCCCCTCAACCCGGTACTGCTGCGTCACAAGATTGCCACTGTGCGGGTCTTTGCCCGTGCTCGCCATCGTTAACTCGCCCTCGCTTTGCAAGAGTTTTAGCGCATAGCTCGCCCGGTTCGCGCCTTCTTCTTCCACAATCGCCAAGACCTTGTGTTTTAAATTCATCTCGCCCATGTAAAACAGGCTCTGCCCACTCATCGCCGAGTACTTGATTTGCTCCTCCGGTGGCACAAACGCCAACACCGCATCCATCAAACTCGTTTTACCCGCCGCACTCGATGACTGCACCACGATGCCCAGCGGTTTGTTTAATTTTCTGCTGATCGAGGCCAAGTAACCCACCACCTTGTTGGTCGTTTCTCCGACTAAACCACACTTGCTTAAATCGGCGACGATTCTGTCGAGCAGATCCGGCGCTTTGAGAAGCGCCATCGCCGCACTGTGCTCGGCCTCACTCATCGGTGGGTGTTCCGGCGCGGGGGTTAACGTCTTTGTCATTAGCGCCTCTTGCAACGCTTCCAACTTCATCAACACGCGGCCCAGATCGCTTTTGAGCAGCTCTTCTTTGAGCTGCAACTCGATGGCGGCTTGCGCCACATAACTTGCCCTCTGTTTAGCGCTGT
>JAYULG010000017.1:0-21305 GCA_043763755.1 Akkermansiaceae bacterium
CCAACAACCTCACCCTCTTCCATCGCAACTAAGGCCCCGATGTTTTTGTCACCCATCAGGTGGATCGCTTTGTAAACCGAATCAGCAGGTGTGGTGGTCCAAACTTTGCCGCTTTTGTTATGCAGAATATCGTAAACTGTGCCGTGTATTTCCATGGGTTACTCCTTTTAAAGTTCCCTAAGATTGCACTTCTCAAATCGGCACGTCAAGGCCCCAAGAATTAAAATGTGGTGCTCAAAATTAGCCTGTGGTGCGTAAGCCCGATGCGATGGCGTTGATCGAAAGTAAAAGCTTGGGTAACAACGCATCCGCATCTGCTATTCGCTCGTCCGCAAGGTGACTGCGCCACTCGCGGAGGAGATTGATTTGTTGGTGATGCAGCACTCGCAGTGGGGCTTCGCGGATTTCCAGGGTCTTCGCCATGCGGGGGCGGCGGTGTTGCATTTCCCCATCGAAGAGCTCGGCAAGCAGCGCTTTTGTGCGCTCAAATTCTTCAACAATCCAGCTCAGGAACTCCTCCCTTAAAATTGGGTCCTCCACCAACCCGGCGTAGTCAGACATCAGCCCAAGATTGGCGGATGCCAGATTCGTTTCCACATTCGTGAGCACGTAGCTGAAGAAAGTGGACAAGGGCAGTGCTTTTTTCAGCTCGGTGAACCCTTGCGGTTTGGTCGTTTTCAGTTCCTCCAAGGCAGAACCCACGCCAAACCAGCCGGGAAGATAGAAGCGGGCTTGAGTCCACGAGAAAACCCATGGAATGGCCCGTAGATCACTGATGGAGAATCCCTGTTTGCCAGTGCGCCGTGCGGGCCGCGAGCCGATCCGCGAGTTCTCAAGCGCATCAATGGGTGTTGCCTGCCGGTAAAACTCGATGAATCCCTCGGTTTTAAGGAATTTTTGATAGGCCATCTGGCTAGCTGCACCGAGTTGATCCATAAAAGCTTCGCATGGATCTACCTCTGCCTTGAGGTGGCGATGACGAGCGGTGGTGACAGCAGCGCCTGCGAGAAGGAGTTCCAGATTGAAGGTAGCATTTGCGAGGTTGGCATACTTTTGGGCGATGGTTTCCCCCTGCTCCGTCATCCGGAAGCCACCGCTCATTGCGCCTTGTGGTAGTGCTGCCATGAACCAATGCGTGGGTCCGGCACCGCGCGAAATCGTGCCTCCGCGGCCGTGGAAAAAACACAGTTTCACCGCCTGCTCCTCGCCAATGGTAGTCAATGCCTTCTGCGCCCGGTGGAGCGCAAATTGAGCGGCTAGGATTCCACAATCTTTGTTAGAATCCGAGTAACCCAGCATCACTTGCTGCGTCGCCATTCCTGCGCTGGATGCGTGAGATCGCTGCGTCAGCGGATGGAGGAGGAAGCTTTTTAAAATTCCCGGTGAGCGATCTAGATCATCCATTGTTTCGAACAATGGGACCACTGGCAGCGGGCAAACGAGGCCAGCGTCAGTCATTTCCATAAGCCCCGCTTCACGCGCCAAGAGATAGACACCCAGCAAATCTGAAAGCTGGCGCGTCATCGAGACGATCAAGGCGCCGAGTCCCGGCGTGCCCCATTCGCGGCGGTGGCGCACCAGAACGCGGTAGCTATCCAGCACAAGATCCGCCTCGGGGCCTACGCGTAGATCGTCATGTAAAAATGGCCGTGTCGATAGCAGCTCGCCATTGAGAAAATCCTGCCGTTTTTCCTCTGGCCATGACCCGTAGCTCTCGCCCTCTGGGATTCCCGCAGAATGCAGCAACTGGCTGATGGCTTTATCATGAAACTCAGAATTCTGACGAACGTCTAAAGTGGCGAGGTGGAATCCAAAAATCTCAAGCTTATGCCGCAAAGGGCGGAAAGCACCCTCATCCAGTAGTTTGCAACCCGCTGCTGCTAGGGTAGTAGAGAGGAGGTCCAAATCCTTTTTTAAACAATCCGGAGTGGCATAGCCGGGGTGACCATTCTTCTGCCCACTCACACAAAGAGCCATTAGATTTGCCATTTGCCGCCACGGTTCTTCGAGGTAGCGATTCATGATTTGTGCCACTTCTTCGTCCGCATTGACGAGCTGCACAAGCTGGGCGATCCGCTCATCCAGATGGGCTGGCACGGGCGTGAGGTAGCGCGAGAGCGTGAGTTGTGCAGCGAGGGCTTTGAGCTCGTTTCCTAATAGATCAAACGCATAGTTACGCAGAGTGTGGAGCGTGATTTCCGTCACTTCTGGCGTGACTAGCGGGTGGCCATCGCGGTCTCCACCGATCCATGTGCCAAACCTCAAGTGAGGCACATTGCCAGCCGAGCGGAGGAGTTCGAGTGGCATTCCAGCCTCGCGCCAGGCCTCTGTGAAATGAGTGTCTAGCCGATTGATGGCGGCAGGGAAAAGATCTCGCAGATAGGTCGCGGCATTGCGCAGTTCGCTCGTGATATCGGGCCGCACGAGGTGGATCTCTGCGGTGCGCCAGAGTGTTTCTAGGGTGGTCACCACTCGCTCGCGGATGCGGCGGCGCTCGCGTTCCGTGTATTTGGGATATTCGTTGCGGACCATCTCATCATAGAGCACTCGGTGGCGCTCGCCGATGCTGGTGCGCTTCGCTTCCGTGGGGTGGGCAGTGAGCACTGGCTCTACGAAAACATCTTTGAGCACATCCAAAATCTGTTCTGGGGTCAGCTCCATCTCCTGCAAATCCCGCAGCGCTTGTGGCCAGAGCCCCCGGATGGAGGCCGCTCCGAGCGCTTTCTCACGCTCGCGCCTGATCTCTGCAGCTACCCGTTCTTCCACCATGTTGAGCAGTTGAAAACCAATCGAGTAGAGCTGAGGAAGTCCCTCCGGAGCGGCATCCGCTTGAGGCTCCCGGCCAGACCACGGTAGATAAGGTAAAAGTTCGGTTTCTCCTGTGCTTTTCAAGGCATCTTCTAAGCACCCAAGAAGGTATCGCAACCGTTGATCAATCAAATCAAATCCTTCCAGCCGAAGCTGCTCGCGGGTGGGGTTCGGGATGCTATCGGTCATGCGTCCGCCCTTTTAAGCACAATCCAAGCCGAAACAGAAAGGGGATTGGTAATTTTTTACCGCACTGAACTCGCCAACATAGCAGCGAATCTTCCAAAATGAATCGGTTGCCAGCACACGGGAAGCAAGTATGCTCGCCGCCCCGGTGAAAAGTGCCGGCCTTCTGAAAATGAATCATCCTCATGTAGCGATCGTTGGTGCGACGGGTGCCGTCGGCGTTGAAATGCTCCTTTGTCTTGAGCAAAGGAATTTTCCCCTGCGCAAAATCAAGCTTCTTGCCTCCACGCGCTCTGCTGGAAAATCGATGAAATTTCGCGGCGAGGACATCATCGTGGAAGAGCTGACGCATGATTCATTTTCCGATGTGGACATTGCTCTCTTCAGCGCGGGCGGCGGAATTTCGCTCGAGTTTGCGCCATCTGCTGCGGCGGTCGGAGCGGTGGTGATTGATAATTCCTCAGCCTTCCGGATGGATGATGATGTGCCCTTGGTGGTGCCAGAAATCAACGCTGAGGCGGCGCAGCACCACCCGCGCAACATCATTGCGAACCCAAACTGCACCACCATTATTTCGCTGATGGCACTCGCACCGCTGCACCAAGCATTTGGCCTGCGTTCCATCATCGCCTCCACCTATCAAGCGGTGTCAGGCTCCGGCGCACAAGGCATCGTAGAGCTGGAGGAACAAATGCAGGCCATCACCACTGGCCAGCCATTCACGCCGAAAGTCTATCCACGCCAAATCGCCTTCAACGTGATTCCGCAGGTGGATGCATTTACCGCAAATGGCTACACCAAAGAAGAACTCAAGATGGGTAACGAGGGGCGAAAAATCTTGAGCCTGCCAGAGCTCCGCGTTTCTTGCACCTGCGTGCGAGTGCCCGTCTATCGATCTCACTCGGTATCCATCACCGCCCAATTTGAGCGTCCGGTAGATGTAGCCGCTGCCCGTGCCGCGTTTTCTAACAAGCTAGGGGTGCAGGTGGTGGATGATACTGAAAACAAAATTTTCCCAGTGCCACTAGATACTACAGGTAAGGATGATTGTCTGGTGGGCCGCATCCGCAAGAATCTTGTGTTTGATAACGCACTCGATCTATGGGTGGTGGGTGATCAGGTGAGAAAAGGCGCTGCGCTCAATGCCGTCCAGATTGCCGAGCTGTTGTGACGGATTTCTGAATTTCTGCCTGCGAAAGCTAGTCTCGTCCTTCTACATTCTCACCCCCCATGGATCTCAAAACTTACCTCATCACTCGCGCCGCAGAAATCGATGCCGCGCTGGACGATTTTCTACCAAAGGCCACTGCCCGTCCGGTGACGCTTCATGAGGCGATGCGCTATTGCATCTTCTCAGGGGGGAAACGCCTGCGGCCTGTGCTTTGTCTCGCGGCAGCAGAGGCTTGTGGAGGAAAATTATCGAATGCCCACGCGGCTGCGTGTGCGGTGGAAATGATGCATACCTATTCGCTCGTCCATGATGATCTCCCAGCCATGGACGATGACGATCTACGCCGCGGTCGTCCTACCTGCCACAAGGTCTTTGGCGAAGCGATGGCGGTGCTTTGTGGTGATGCCTTACTTACGGAATCTTTTGCAGTGCTCGTGCAGACTCCGGCCACAAAACGCTACGGCGCACGAGAATTCATCCGCGAACTCGCACACACCGGGGGCAGCCGTAAACTCATCGGCGGTCAAGTGATGGACCTCGAAGGCGAAGGGAAAAAACTCACAAAGCGTGATCTCGTCCGCATTCATGAAACTAAAACCGCTGCCTTACTTGCCACTTCTCTGAGGCTCGGAGCGATGACAGCGAATGCACCGGCAGCTAAACTCGAGGCGCTCACCACCTTTGGCTATCATCTTGGCCTCGCCTTCCAAGTCATTGATGACATCCTCGACGTGACGCAGAGCACGGAAGTATTAGGTAAAACCGCAGGCAAAGACCAAGCCGTGGAAAAATCGACTTACCCCGCGCTACTTGGCTTGGACGGGTCGCGCAAAGAAGCCGCGAAACTCACACGCAAGGCGATGTCCGCATTACTACCCCTCGGCGCAAAAGGCGGGCGACTTGGGGAAATAGCTAGCAGTTTACTTGAGCGAGAATACTGAGATTATTTTCCCATCAGATAGGCCAGCAAGTCTTTGAGTTCTTCCTCACTGAGTCGGTTGATCAAGCCCGGTGGCATGGGCGAGATGGGAGAGAGCTTGCTGCTCTGGATATCATTACTCTGGATCTCAGAAGTCTGGCTGAGATCAAAAGGGCTAGTCGCGATGATCCATTTTTCATCTTTCTCCTCGAGAATCTTACCCGTCATTTCTGTGCCATCGTTGCGGATGATGAGATCGAATGCGTATTGATCAGACACCACTTGATTGGGTTCTAAAATTGCCGTGGCAATGTCTCGGATCGAAAATCGACCGCTCAGAGCGGTAAGATCCGGACCTGTCGCGCCGCCTTCACTACCGAAGCGGTGACAGGCTGCACAGAGTGACGCTTGATACATTCTTTTGCCATTTTCACGATCCCGTCCATCGAGACCACCTTCTGCGAGATTCACCACTTCATCGACACTCCATTCCCGCCCCGGACCTTTGATTTCAGGAAGATTTGCAAACGCACTCACTGGGACGCGGGACTCCATTTTTGCCAACCACTCACGCTCTTCTTCAGTGGCTGTGGCGAGAGTTTGTTTTTTCAAATCAAAGATGAATCCAGCATAACTCTCACCGCCTTTTTTCTCCGTGAGCTTATCAAACCAAGCGAAGAACTTGCTACGCTCCTCCTTCTGCCATGGGCCAGGGACAACTCTTAAACAATAGATATAGTGAATGATCTGCGCAGGTGGCAGATTCGCAATCATTTGTGCGACAGTTCTACCATATCCATGATTGCGTGCAGCAAGTTCTAACCAATCAGGCGCGGCGCTGGGGCCGACAGATTCCATCAGTGCAAGAGTGCGCGGAACAATGTTAGGTGCTTGTAGATAACATAACATCCGGCAGAGCTCGCGGTTTAGTATATCCGTATCTGCGGGGAACGCTGCATCGATCTTTGCAAGCACCTGATTGCGCACTGCCTCCGCAGGTGTGCCATGGCGGGCAAATGTGAGCCCAAGGGCGCGCAGATAGGTGATTTTTTGTTGAGCCTGAAGAGCTGCCCAGTCTAATCGATCAAGTGCATCTAAAATGATGCCGCTTTGCTCATGGCTGCCAACGCGAGCCATGGCAAACGAGGCTCCGAGGATTTGCCAACTCGAGCTATCTGGTTTTTCAAGTATCTGCTGCAAGGCACTTGGCCCAGCGGCCTCCAAGGCGACTCGTGCTTGATAACGTGCAATGCGATCCTCGCTTCCAAGCGAAGTGACAGCATCCGTGGGATTCATGAGAGATAGGTCTTTATTTCTATACTCCACTGGAGATGTATCTTCGGCACCTACATAACTGACACGCCATAAGTTAGAATCCCCTCTCCGCCCACCGGTAAGGAAAAACATGCTACCGCCCTTCCCGATGGCAGCATCAGTGAAAGGCAGCCCCGAGCCAGAAATCATTTCCTCGCGCTCTGCCCGGTAGCCCGCTCCCTCAGGCGTGAGGTGAATGGCGTAAAGCGTGGCAAACGTCCAATCAAGGGCGAACAATGCGCGTTGGTATCTCGCAGGAAATTTTGCACCTTTTCCTGACACCATTCCGGTAGGAGAACCGGGGCCGATATCGAGCTGGGAAGGCATACTATCTTCATAGTAATCTGGCCAAACACCTGTGCCATTGCGCCAGCCAAATTCAGAGCCGGGTGTGATATGGCAAATACGCGTGGGCCGATACCATGGCATCCCAAGATCCCACTCCATGTCAGAATCGTAGCAGAAGAGATCGCCCCATTCATTGAAGGCCATATCATAGTGATTGCGGAATCCGATTGAGAAAACTTCCCATCCTGTGCCATCCGTCTGAAAGCGTGCCACAAATCCCCCGGGTGCCATGCGGTCCCGCGCATGGCCACGGGCATCAGGGCGGCGCGGAAGAAGCTGGTCTTCCGCCCAGTTTTTAGGAGTTAAGGATTTTTCGAGACCAGGCATGTCTGTGTGATTGCCCGCTGCTAAGTATATATATTTACCATCAGGAGAAAGGACTAATGCATGAGGCCCGTGCTCGCCACTACCGACGAGCGCTTTGATGAGCTCCGGTTTGTCCAGCTCTCCATCGCCATCGGAATCGGTCACCTTCCAGACGCCATTTTGGTCCTCTCCATCGGCTATACTCACCCAAAGGATTCCCGCATGCCACAGCAGCCCGTGCGCACCTTTGAGGGGGATCGATAACTTTTCCACGCTGGGAGTTGTCATCTCGTCTAGAGAAAGGGTAACGCGGTAAAGGCTACCATATTGATCGGAACAAATGAGGCGGCCTTTGTCATCCACCGTCATTGCCACCCATGATCCTTGGTCCTTGGGAACGTGATATAATTGCTCAAGTTTAAATCCCGGAGCGACTTTATATGCATGTTCTATTTTTGGCTCTGGACTCGGGGCAGCCGCTGCCTCGCGTGGCATCACATTTCCCCATGGCTCATCACCCATCTTCGCAACAATCACCGCGCGGGGCCAAGCAGATCCATCGAACGGGATCGTCATCCAGCCATCGAGTGCCTCGGCATTTACACTCCAATGATTGTCCGATACCAGATGGAGGATTTTCCCGTCCTTGAAAGTGGCCTTAAAATGCAATGACATAGCTGCGGGGCCCCGTTCGTTGCGTGCTTCTACATTGATGATATTGCCACCGTCAGAGTTGAGCTGTGCTAGCACATCATAGCTGCGCGCCTCATTCCACTGACTTGCCATGCCGATCTCTTGGCCATTGAGCGTAAGGCGCTGCCAATCATCACAAGCGACGGTTATGGAGGCGCTTACTACATCTGGCGGAAGCTGGAATTCGCGGCGAAAAAATACCCGTTCGTTTTCAGCAGGATGCGGATTACTCCAAATCCATGACGGTATCGGTGATTCTTGGAATTCCTCGCCCGCCCGAGCAAAAGCCCCTGATAGAACGAGTGAACTAAGAAAAACAAAAACGCGCAGCATGAGAGTTTCCCTTACGAGCACGGCTTTTTGCACCTATCAAGATTCCATGACTATTTCAGGTTTCAGCCTGCGGCGAGTAATTTCCTGAAATAGCTAATGGTGGCATCTAGGCCCTGATCGAGGCTGATGGTTGGCTCCCAGCCGAGTTCTTTTTGAGCCAGAGTGATGTCTGGGCGGCGTTGTTTTGGATCGTCACCGGGGAGTGGAAAGTGAGTGATCTTCGATGGTCCGCCTACTTTTTTCAAAACCAGTTCCGCGAGCTGGAGCATGGTGAATTCGCCCGGATTACCGATATTGACGGGGCCGGTGATGGATGGGTGATTCATGAGGCGAATGAAGCCCTCGATGAGATCATCCACGTAGCAAAACGAGCGAGTCTGAGTGCCATCGCCATAGATTGTGAGATCTTTCCCTTGTATCGCTTGGACGATGAAATTGGAGACCACTCTACCATCATCCGGTAGCATCCGCGGGCCATAAGTGTTGAAAATCCGCACCACCCGGATGTCCACGTTGTTCTGCCGATGGTAGTCGAAAAATAAGGTCTCCGCGCAGCGCTTCCCTTCATCATAGCAGGAGCGGATGCCGATGGGATTGACACTCCCCCAATACGATTCCGGTTGGGGATGCACGTTGGGATCGCCGTAAACTTCAGAGGTGGAAGCTTGAAAAACCCGCGCACCCACGCGTTTGGCAAGGCCGAGGCAATGGATCGCTCCCATCACCGAGGTCTTGGTGGTCTTGATGGGGTTGTGCTGATAATGCGGCGGCGAGGCTGGGCAGGCGAGATTGTAAATTTGATCCACCTCGAATTTGAACGGCTCCGTCACATCATGGCGGACGAGCTCGAAGTAAGGATTATCCAGCAAGTGGGCGATGTTGCTTTTCCTACCGGTGAAAAAGTTATCGAGGCAGATCACCTCATTGCCTTCTCGCAACAGCCGCTCCGACAAATGAGAACCCAAAAATCCAGCGCCGCCCGTGATCAATATTCGCATGCGGCGAGAAAAGCAGATGTTTGCCTGAAGTTCAAGGATCGATCTGTTCAAAAAAGTTTGAACAATCACTTTTTCCTCTTTAGCCTCGCGCCATGGCCGACTTGAGCAGCGCCGCGACTTATGAGATGGACCCCCTAGAACGCCAAGTGGTGGACGTTTTCGTGGACGGCGTGCGGGTGCTCGGGTTGCCGAAATCAATCGGGGAAATTTACGGACTTTTATTCATTTCGAAGAATCCCCTCGCTCTTGATGACCTCGTCAAGCGCCTTCAAATCAGCAAAGGCTCCGCCAGCCAGGGCCTGCGGATGTTGAAAAGTCTCGGTGCCGTGCGGGAAATCAGCGGCGAGCGCCGGACTCACTACGAGCCAGCTATCGAACTGAAACGTCTCGTGGGCGGCTTCATCCGCGAGCAAGTCCGCCCACATCTCGAGAGTGGCAAAGCAAAAATTAGCCGCCTCGCAGAAACCTCTCGGGAAATCGAAGATCTAGACCACCGCCGTTTTTTGAGCGAGCGGATCGAGCGCCTAGAAACATGGATGAGCAGCAGCGGGAAAGTCTTGCCCATCTTACAGAAAATCCTTGGCCAATGATCGTTGATGACTCCAGCAAGCCGCAGTGGTTTTGCGTTCGCACCCAGACCAAGCGCGAACACATCGCCGCAGAACACCTCCGTATTCTAGAAGGAATCGAGGTCTTTTGCCCACGCATTCGCTACCGGAAAGCCACCCGCCGGGGGAAAATCTGGTGGTTGGAGCCTCTGTTCCCAGGCTATGTGTTGGTGAATTTCAACCTCAGCGAGATGGAGCGTGCCGTGACTTTTTGCCAAGGCGTGCGCGGGCTAGTGCGCTTCGGGAGCGGTATTCCCGCTGTCCCCGCCGCTTTCGTGGAGGCTCTCAAACACGAGGTGCACTCTCGCCAAGGCTCAGACGATCATGTGTTCACGGTGAGTCCCACTATCGAACTGGGCGATGAAGTGGAAATCGCCGTCGGGCCACTCAGAGGCATGAAAGGCACTGTCGTCGCAGTCCCTTCCGCCGCAGAGCGGGTGAAAATCCTCATCGAGTTTCTCGGCCAACCTCAAGCCATCGATATGGATCTTTTTTCAATTCTGCTACCCCGTCGCCCCGTCGTCTAACCTTGCCTAAGTCCCACGTGATTGCGTGCCCGTGCCCGCCTGATTCGAATTGCAAACTCAACGCATTTAGTGGCCTATGGCGCAAAAATTTTTCCAAATCGTAGCACAAGATCATCAATGCACTTGCCACCCGCTGAGGTTTCTTTCACTTCCGGAAAGATCAACTATCGGCGGAAGCTTGTTGTTACATGGGTAAGTTCTATTTCCCACATCATCCAGTTCCCACCCTTAGCACATTCACTATGAAGAAACTTTTTATCTCAGGCCACCGCGGCATGGTAGGCTCGGCTTTGATCCGTGGGGCGGGAAAACTTGGCGGATTCCAAATCATCACCGCCACCCGCTCGCAGCTTGACCTGTGCGACCAAAGCGCGGTGTTCGATTTCTTGGAAACTGAGCGCCCAGATATCATCATCATCGCAGCGGCAAAGGTAGGCGGCATCCATGCAAACTCGACTTACCCGGCAGATTTCATTTATGAAAATCTAGCGATTGCCACCAATCTCGTTGAAGGCAGCCGCCGTGCTGGCATCCCTCGAGCACTATTCCTTGGCTCATCCTGCATCTATCCGAAAATGGCTCCGCAGCCGATGCCGGAAGATTGTCTGCTCACCAGCCCACTCGAACTCACGAATGAAGCATACGCCATTGCCAAAATCGCAGGCCTGAAGCTTTGCCAACACTACCGCGCCCAACATGGCCTCACCTACCACAGCGCCATGCCTACCAATCTTTACGGCCCGGGGGACAACTATCACCCGGAAAACTCACACGTGATCCCGGCTTTGATCCGGCGCTTTCATGAAGCAAAAGAAAGCGGGGCCGCCACCGTCACCATTTGGGGCACTGGCACTCCTTGCCGCGAATTTCTCCACGTGGATGATCTTGCCGCAGCCTGTTTCCACCTGCTCTCGCTGGAGTCTCCGCCAGATTGGGTAAACATTGGCGTAGGCGATGATGTCACCATCCTTGAACTCGCATCGCTTGTCGCGAAAACAACTGGCTTCCAAGGTGAGATTCTCACAGACCCATCCAAGCCAGACGGCACTCCGCGCAAGCTCCTTGATATCTCGCTCATCAAGGCTACTGGCTGGACTCCGAGCATCCGCTTTGAGGATGGCCTTGCCGCCGCCTACCAAGATTTCCTCGCCAGCTTATCAAGCGGCCAAGCAAGACTATAACTCAATATATTATTCAACAAAAAACTATATCTACATGAAACGCGCACTCATCACCGGCATCACAGGCCAAGACGGCTCTTACCTCGCAGAGTTCTTATTAGAAAAAGGCTATGAAGTTCACGGCATCAAACGCCGCGCCTCTTTGTTTAACACCCAGCGTGTGGACCATATCTACGAAGATCCGCATGTAGAAAATTCACGCTTTCGTCTGCACTATGGTGATCTCACAGACTCGTCGAATCTCATTCGCATTGTAAGTGAAGTGAAACCCGATGAAGTCTATAATCTCGGCGCACAATCACACGTCGCCGTTTCCTTTGAAGCACCAGAATACACAGCAGATGTAGATGCACTTGGCACCCTGCGGCTACTCGAGGCCATCCGTTTCGTAGGCCTTGAAAAAAGCTGCCGGTTCTATCAGGCATCCACCTCTGAGTTATATGGTCTAGTACAAGAAATCCCACAGACTGAGACCACGCCCTTTCACCCACGTTCACCGTATGCAGTGGCGAAAATGTATGCTTACTGGATCACCGTGAATTACCGTGAAGCATACGGAATGTATGCATGCAATGGCATACTATTTAATCATGAGTCACCCCGCCGAGGCGAAACTTTTGTCACTCGGAAAATAACCCGCGGCATCGCAAACATCGCCCAAGGTCTCGAGTCATGCTTATTCCTCGGTAATATGGATTCCCTGCGCGATTGGGGCCATGCCAAAGACTACGTCCGCATGCAATGGATGATGCTCCAGCAAGAAACCGCAGAAGACTTCGTTATTGCCACTGGCAAGCAGATCTCCGTTCGTGAATTTGTCAGACTTGCCGCTGAGGAAGCTGGTATTGAATTGGAGTTTTCCGGCACGGACGCCTCAGAAATCGCCACCGTCACGAAGGTGGATTCCGCCATTGCACCCGCCGTCAAAGTCGGCTCTGTGATCGTCAAAGTAGATCCTCGCTATTTCCGCCCAGCCGAGGTGGAAACGTTGCTTGGCAATCCTGCGAAAGCCAAAACCAAGCTTGGCTGGGTGCCGGAAATCACCGTTGAAGAGATGTGCGCAGAGATGGTCGCTTCGGACTTAGAAATCGCCCGCCGCCATGCGATTTTGGAATCTCATGGGCACCACGTTTCCGTCTCAAAGGAATAATCGTTCACGCTCCCTCTGTTGTTAAGTCACCTGCAAATTTGAAAATTATTCCCATCATCGGCTTACCCGTCGCCGCGACTACCTACGCCGCTGCGGTGGAATGGATTCTTGCCCGCGCCTCTCAGCCATCCGGCGTTTACGCGGTGGAGGCCGCCAATACCCACGTCGCCGCACTTGCCAAAACGGACCGTGCCTTTGGCGATGCCATGCACAAGTTCGATTTAATTTGTCCTGATGGAATGCCTCTCGTTTGGTCCCTTAATTCTAAACTAAGCGCTTCCGAAAAACTAACAGACCGCGTTTACGGGCCTACTTTGATGCTCGAAACCCTCAAAGCCACCGCCGGGAAATCTGCTGATTATACTCACTTCTTATTGGGCGGAAAACAAAGCACCATAGACAAGCTCACGGGCATTTTCAAAACGCGCTTCCCAGAAGTCATCATCGCAGGCACCCACTCACCCCCATTTGGCGAGTGGCCCGAAGAAGAGTTTGAGCGCATCTCAGAAAAAATCCGCGCGTCTGGTGCGAATCTCATCTGGGTAGGGCTGGGATGCCCAAAACAAGAGCATTGGATCGCCGCTCACAAAGACCGCCTGCCTCCGGGAGTCTATTTCGGCATCGGTGCCGCATTCGCATTTCACGCAGGTGAAGTCCGCCAAGCGCCCATGCTCATTCAAAAACTTGGCATGGAGTGGGCCTACCGCGTGGCAATGGAACCACGCCGCCTATTCAAGCGCTATTTTACCTATAACTCATTATTTCTCTATCACCTACTGCGTGAGAGGCTCGCCTGTTAAATTCGAAAACTGACTAATACAATGCTCATCAACTCTATCTGCTGTCTCGGTGCCGGCTACGTCGGCGGTCCTACCATGGCCATGATCGCCGCCAAGTGCCCACACATTCAAGTGACGGTTTGCGATTTTAACCAACATCGGATCGATGCCTGGAACTCGGACACCCTCCCAGTTTATGAGCCGGGCCTCCAAGAAGTCGTTGAAATCGCGCGGGGTAAAAACCTGCACTTCACCACCGACATCAAGCCCGCCATCGCCGCAGCAGACCTCATCTTCGTCTGCGTTGGCACCCCTACGAAATCTTACGGCATCGGAGCAGGGCGTGCTGCGGATTTACGCTACATCGAGTCCGCCGCACGGCTCATCGCCGAGGTCTCAGAAGGCAATAAGATCATCGTCGAGAAATCCACTATCCCCGTAAAAACCGCCACTGCCATCCAATCCATCCTTGCCGCGAATTGCCTAACAGACGCGACCTTCCAAGTCCTTTCAAACCCCGAGTTCCTCGCCGAGGGCACTGCCGTCGCAGATATGGAAAACCCGGACCGCATCCTCATTGGCGGGGAATCCACTCCCGAGGGCCAAGCAGCACTTGCAGCGCTCGTCTCAGTTTATGCAAACTGGGTGCCGCGCGAAAAGATCATTACTACCAATCTCTGGTCGTCAGAACTCTCTAAACTCGTCGCGAATGCCTTCCTCGCCCAGCGCATTTCTTCGATCAACTCAATCTCCGCTCTCTGCGAGGCCACCGGCGCAGATGTGGATGAAGTCGCCCGCGCCATCGGCAGCGACTCTCGCATTGGCTCGAAATTTCTCAAAGCCTCCGTCGGCTTTGGCGGATCCTGTTTCCAAAAAGACATCCTCAATCTCGTCTATCTTTGCGAATCCTTTAATCTCCCCGAGGCCGCTGCTTACTGGCGCTCTGTGGTCACCATGAACGATTGGCAAAAATCCCGCTTCGTCGAGAGAATCGTCCGCACGCTCTATAACACCGTCAACGGCAAGCGCATCGCTATTCTTGGTTTCGCCTTCAAAAAAGACACCAATGACACGCGCGAATCCGCCGCAATCAACATCGTCCGCGATCTCGTCGCAGAGAATGCCCACGTCGTCATTTACGATCCGAGAGTGGACAAGGAAACCATCCATCGCGATCTCCTCGAGGTAGGCATTCCACAAGACATCATCAATTTTAACATCGAGATCGCGGCAGATCCCTACACCGCAGCCAAGGGTGCCCACGCCCTTGCCACCCTCACCGAGTGGGATGAGTTCCGCACCCTCGATCTCCAGCGCCTTTATGAAATGATGCTCAAGCCAGCCTTCATCTTCGATGGTCGTGCAATCCTTCCCGTAGAAGCTCTCAAGACCCATGGCTTCGATGCTTTTATCATCGGCAAGGGCATGTAGATAAGACTGAGATGCTGAAAAACTGAAAACCTGAAAATTTGCAGCGAACACGCGTTTGCCACACACCTTGAGGGATCGCACGAAAGCATTTGCTTCTGCCATCATCCGATTGTTTATCCGCCCTGCGAGAGGCAGGATGGTGTGGCGATTATTTCATAGCAAATGATTCGCTTCGGCACCTCGGTGGCATCTCATGCTAGAGAAGCATCGGAAGCACGTTCAGACGCCGAGTTTTGCCCAAAAATCAATTGCTTATTCCAAGAAGCAGATGAGACGCAAGTTTAGCTCGAACTTTTTGCGGAGGACTGCATACTCACAGATCTAGGAACCCCTTCCATTCATCGCGAAGCCAGAAATATTAGCGCCTTTTTTTACCATCATCGTCTCGAAGGTGCGCAAAACTCTGTAATTAAAAACATCGTCTTATCGATTGCTTTTGTCTTTTTTCAGTATTTCAGCATTTCAAAATTTCAGCATCTACCTCATGAATATCCATCCCGAGTTTCACCGCTTCCTTCATCGCCAAGATAAAGAAAATCTTCTCGGGCAGCGCGGCATCGTCGTCTGGCTCTGCGGACTTTCTGGTTCAGGAAAATCCACCATCGCAAATGCCGCTGAGCGCGTGCTCCATCAACAAGGACGCTTCACTACCATTCTTGATGGCGATAATCTCCGCACTGGACTCAACGCAAACCTTGGCTTCACCGATGAGGACCGCCTCGAAAACATCCGCCGCATCTCAGAAGTCGCTAAGATTTTTGTTTCGCAAGGAGCCATCACCTTTGTTTCCGCCATCACTCCACGCGGAGAACTTCGTGATCTCGCACGCGGCATCCTCGGCAGCGATCTCTTTGAAGTTTACGTAAAGGCTAGTTACGAAGCCTGTGAAAAACGCGATGTCAAAGGCCTCTACGCCAAAGCTGCCCGCGGCGAAATCGCCCACTTCACTGGCAAGGATGGGTCCTTCGAGCCGCCACGCAGTGCAGATCTCATCCTAGATACCGAGGTAGTCAACATCGAGGATGCCGCCTTCGAATTGCTCGAAGCAATTCGCGAGAAAATCATGGCCCACCGCCCGCTGTAAGATTGTAATTCAAATCATTACTATCTAACCCAAGATAGTAAGATAAATCTTGACGCTCCCAAGACGTCGTCCTATCACCCTCCCCGCATCCGTAAGGACGCGCTCATTCTGATTTTCAGCCTATTTTTACCAAAGATGCCCAACTACCATCTCAGCCATCTCGATCAACTTGAAGCCGAGGCCATCTTCATCCTCCGCGAAACCGCCGCGCAATTTGAGAATCCAGCACTCCTTTTTTCTGGCGGAAAAGACTCCATCGTTATGGCTTGGCTCGCCCGCAAGGCTTTCTGGCCCGCCCGGATGCCGTTTCCACTCGTCCACATCGATACGGGCCACAATTTTGTTGAAACCATGACCTACCGCGATGAATTCGTGGAACTCATCCGCGCCTCACTCATCGTAGGCTCGGTGCAGCATTCCATTGATACTGGCCGCGTCATCGAAGAAAAAGGCCCGAATGCTTCACGCAACAAGCTGCAAACCGTTACCCTTCTCGATACCATCGAAAAATATCAATACGATGCCTGCCTCGGTGGTGGCCGCCGCGACGAAGAAAAAGCCCGCGCCAAGGAGCGATTCTTCTCCCATCGCGATGACTTCGGGCAATGGGATCCAAAAAACCAACGCCCGGAACTCTGGAATCTTTTCAATGGTCGTAAGAACCCAGGTGAGCACTTCCGCGTTTTCCCGCTCTCAAATTTTACCGAAATGGACATTTGGATGTATATCCAGCGCGAAAACATTCCGCTCCCCTCCATCTACTTCGCCCATGAGCGGGAAATTTTCGAGCGCAGCGGCTCACTCCTCGCCGTCACCGAGTTTCTCAAACCTCAAGACCACGAGACCGTCACCACGGAAATCGTCCGCTTCCGCACCATTGGAGATGCCACCTGCACTGGTGCCGTTCGCTCGCCAGCCGCAAATCTCGGTGAAGTCATCGCAGAGGTCGCCGCCGCCCGCCAAACCGAGCGAGGCACCCGCTCCGATGACAAGCGCTCAGAAACCGCCATGGAAGACCGCAAAAAAGAAGGATATTTTTGAGGGTAAACACTGAAATTAATATTGATCATAGCTTCCACTCAACCATGTCCCCCGTGAAACCAACACCTGCGCAAAAGCTCCGGATCGCCTCCATGCTTTACGCGACGGCACGCAAAGTGAAATTTGCGGCGCTTAAGCGCATGCACCCAGACTGGACTGAAGAGAAACTAGCCCATGAGTTGAACCGCCGCTTTTTCCTTCTGCATGATTGAACTCATCGATACATTCATTCATCCGCTCCATGACCATGGGATTCGATACATCATCACCGGCTCAGTGGCATCAATGGTCTATGGAGAACCAAGGCTTACCAATGATGTCGATGTAGTCTTAGACATGACATCCCGAGATATACCGAAACTAATCCATGCTTTTCCTGCTGAACAATTCTATCTCCCGCCCGTAGAAGTGATAGAAACTGAACTCCTGCGCGGCAGCCGGGGACATTTCAATATCATTAGCCAACTGACGATGCTCAAAGCTGACATCTATCTCGTCGGCAGTGATCCATTACAGAAATGGGGAATGCAGAGAGCACGAATTCTTGAAATTGATGGAAAGCAAATCTCTTTCGCCTGCCCCGAGTATGTAATCATCCGAAAACTGCAGTTCTATCGTGAAGGTAACTCTACAAAACACCTGCGAGACATCGCATCAATGATATCAGAGTCTTCATCTGAAATCGATCACGCCATACTTGGCGAATACCTCGCTCAACTTCATCTCGAAATCGAATGGCAAGCCGCCGTAGCACTCACCACCCGCTAATCATAACTCACTCTTCCTTTCAGCTTCTACCTAAACAATGGATCTACTTCGCTTTACCACCGCTGGCTCCGTCGATGACGGAAAATCCACTCTCATTGGCCGCCTTCTCTATGATTCTAAATCCATTTTTGAGGATCAACTCGAAGCCATGGAGGAATCCTCCCGCCGCCGTGGCGATGAAAACGTCAACCTTGCTCTCCTAACTGATGGCCTCAAAGCCGAGCGCGAGCAAGGCATCACCATTGATGTCGCCTATCGATATTTTGCCACGCCTAAGCGCAAATTCATCATCGCAGATACCCCAGGCCACATCCAATACACCCGCAACATGGTCACGGGTGCCTCCACCGCGAATCTAGCGATCATTCTCATTGATGCCCGAAAAGGCGTGATCGAGCAAACCAAGCGTCACAGTTTCATCGCAAACCTACTTCGCATCCAGCATCTCGTCGTCGCCGTGAATAAAATGGACCTCGTGGACTACTCAGAAGATGTATATAATAAAATCATCAAGGATTTTCATGACTTTGCCTCACGTCTAGATAACATTGTAGAGATTACCGATATCCCTATCTCCGCGCTCAATGGCGATAATGTAGTAGATCGTTCCGAAAACATGCCTTGGTATAAAGGCCCCACATTCCTCTATCACCTTGAGACCGTCTATGTCGGCGGGGAGGAAAACCACGTCGATGCCCGCTTTCCCGTGCAATGGGTCGTCCGCCCGATGAGCGATGAATGGCACGATTTCCGCGGCTATGCCGGACGCGTGGCAGGCGGTGTTTTTAAACCCGGCGATCAAGTCACCGTTCTTCCCTCGGGATTCAAAACCCACGTCAAAGCGATCCATAGCCCGGATGGAGAAAAAGAAGAAGCCTTCGCTCCCCAGTCTGTTTGCATTACGCTCACAGAAGAAATCGATATCTCACGCGGTGATACTCTAGTAAAAGCGAACAATCCCCCCATCGTCAGCCAAGACATTGAAGCCATGATCTGCTGGTTCTCCGCCAAGCCCATGCCAGCCAAGGCCAAGCTCGTCATCCGCCACACCACCCAAGAGACCAAGGCGATCATCCAAGAGGTGAAGTATCATGTCGATATCAACACCCTCCACAAAATCGAAGGGGTCGATGGATTTCAAATGAACGACATCGGCCGCATTTCCCTCCGCACTGCAGTGCCCCTCATCCACGATTCCTACCGCCGCAATCGCATCACGGGTTCCTTTATTCTCATCGATCCCGGAACCAACGAAACCGTCGCGGCTGGAATGATTATCTGATGGTATAAGCAGAATGCGAAAATGCTGAAGTTTGATTTAACTCAGCATAGCATATCAGATTTTCAGCTTTTCAAGTTAAGGTTTTTCATAGTTAATTCCAGTCATGGAAGTTCGTAGTGTAGAAGCGATTGTTAAAGCGCTCAACGATGCTGGTGCACGCTATATCATCGTAGGCGGAGTTGCGGTCAACGCCCATGGCTTCGTGCGAATGACCCGCGATGTGGACATTGTCTTGGAACTCAAAGAAAGTAATATCATTCTTGGTTTGAGTGCACTTCGGGAAATAGGCTATCAAATCGCCATGCCTGTGAGCATCGAAGATTTTGCGGATTTCGAGACTCGCGAACGCTGGAGAGAAGAAAAAAATATGATCGTCCTGAAGCTTTGGAGCGACAACCACGGACGAACGCCGATTGATATCTTTATTTACGAGCCGTTTGATTTCACCGGTGAACTCGCAAATTCCGCTAAAATGCAGTTGAAGCCCGATGTCGTTGCAACGATTATTTCGTTACAAGGTTTGTTGGCAATGAAACTCCAAGCAGGACGGCCTCAAGACTTAATTGATATCCAAGAACTTCAGCGTATTCCATGAACTCGATTTTACCGTTTACTCCTGATTGGAGATGGGGCACCGCAGAGGGCAGCCGCGAATTTGATCGCTTGAATGATCGCAGGATGACATTCTTGGAAAAGCTCGAGTGGCTAGAAGGGGCGGAAGATCTCACCATCGCCCTGCGCACTGCCCGTGAAGAATTGAAGACCAAGGATTCGCCATCCGCTTGATCCCACCCGCGCGCTACCGCTCCAGCGCCCCATTCACCACTTTCTTTCGCCGCACCAGCCAGCCGCGAATGGCGTGCGCCAACACGCCGCCCAATATGATCAGCGCGACCCCGGTGATCGCCCACTTCACCTTCCCATCTGCAAGCCCAGCACCACTTAAGACCACCCCGCAGCCCACCACTCCCGAGCACAAAACCGAGATGGGTAGATAAAGATGAAAGGGCGCACGAAGAAATCCCAAGAGGTAGTTTTGGAAGAACAACGGAATTCCGGGAGTGAGCCTGAGAACCAAGATCAGTTTCAAATGATCGCCACGCAGCAACTCTGGAACCTGGATCGAAGTGGCGGCTAATAGTTTTTCTACCAGTTTTCGCGCTGGCACCGCTGCCACCCAGTAAGTCCAAGTCTGATTGAGTGCCACCGCCATCAGGCAAATCATACAAGCCATCACTGGGCGCTCTTTCCATACAACCCCGGCTGTCAGAAATAGAAGGCTCGTTGGAACGGGTAATCCCGGCAAAAAAACCAAGGCCAAAAACAACGCCCACGGATTATCAATCAAAAAAGCCTCAGTTGCTTTCCAAGCATCTTTCAACATCGCCCAATCCACCCCCATTTTCCAGGCAGCCATCCCGCCCAACACCCCAGCCACAAGCATCAAAATCGCTCCAATCTGCACCCACCGATGCGCGAGTAACTTTCTGAAAATTTCCACCTGCGCGGAATTTCGGTTTTACCCGGCCTTTTGGCAAGGATTCCCCCACATGACAACGCTTGAAACCAACCAATCCCGGTTGTTCATTTTTTCTTGAACACTTTGAAACCATCCTCAAACTCCGTTGGAGAAGCTTCTACCAGTCGTTTCTCCCACTCTCTTGAAACACCTTCAGTTCAGCCTCGCCTTGAGACTCGCAACCAAGGGCGGTAGCATGCCAAGCGTGTTGGTGTGCGGCTGCACTTCAGGTTTCATCGTGGGCGATTGGGCACCGCGTTGACCTCTTTGATTACACTGCAGCGAGCACCGTATTTTCTATTTTCCTATTTTTACCTTCTTATGAAGTGCGCTCTCGTTTCAGGAATTACAGGCCAAGATGGATCTTATCTAGCGGAATTCTTGTTAGCCCGCGGATACTCGGTTCACGGGCTAGTCCGCCGTTCCAGCCAATTCAATCGCGCACGCATTGAACATTTGCGTAAGGAGGGTAAACCCCTGGAACTCCACTACGCAGACCTCAGTGACCAGACCACCCTCAGGCGCCTCATGATGAAAATCCGGCCCGATGAATTCTATCATCTGGCGGGACAATCCCACGTCGGGCTGAGTTTTGAAATCCCTGAGTCCACCGTGTCTGAAACTGCGGTCGCCACACTTTCGTTGTTGGAAATCTGTCGGGACCTCGACAATCCGCCACGGTTTTTTCATGCCGCATCTTCCGAACTCTTCGGCGTCCCAGATCATTTTCCCCAGACCGAAGAGACCCCTTTTCGACCCGTCAATCCTTATGGCTGTGCGAAGGCCTTCGCCGCCAATCTCTGTCGCGTGTATCGCGAGGCCCACGGTATGTTTGTCGTCAATGGCATCTTATACAATC
>JAYULG010000018.1:0-5382 GCA_043763755.1 Akkermansiaceae bacterium
CGATAGCTTTGCTAAAAAATTCGGCGGGGCATCGGCAAATGATCCTGACTATTTCAAGCTCACCATCAGCGGCTTCGCAGGAGGATCTGCCACTGGCACTGCGGTAAATTTCTTTTTAGCAGACTTCCGTTTCACCGATAACACCCAAGACTACATCGTCAATCAGTGGACTTACGTGGATTTCAGTGCGCTGGGCACCGTCGATGAAATCCGCTTCGGCTTCGAATCCACTGACAACGGAATGTTTGGCATCAATACCCCTACCTACTTCGCGATGGATAATCTCACCGCCATCCCGGAACCGGGATCGCTCATGTTGGTCCTGTTCAGTGGTGCTTGCCTATTCACTCGTCGGCGCTAGATCCGTGAAATTCGCCCATCATCTGATCGGCTTGCTGCTGCTAACTTCCTTCGCCTCGGCTGAGGAAGCCACGCAAGAGCTTAGCCCGATGGTGGTGGAAGCCTCACGCGGCTCCGTGATACCTGCGCATTTCCCGGGGAATGCGCAGGTCATCAGCAGCGAAACCATCGCCAATGCGGGTGCCCGCTCACTCGGCGATCTTCTCGCAAATGAAGGTGGAATCCGCATCACAAGCAGTTCTGGAAACTCGTCCAATGGCGAGATCCACCTCCGTGGCTTCGGCGAAAATTCTGCGTCACGAGTGCTCATCATGGTGGATGGCCGCCCCCTCAATCGCCCAGATATGGCCGCTAATTCACTCTTAGAAATTCCGCTATCGAGGGTCTCCAAAGTCGAAATTCTCCGTGGCAGCCAGACCGCCCGCTTTGGCGATCACGCGGTAGGTGGTGTCATCAACATCGTCACCCATTCGCCAGACAAACCACGCACCGCGCTAGAAACCGCGGCGGGCAGTGAGGATTATTCACTTTTCAGGTTAAGCCATGATGGACGCTACCAGGGCCATGGCCTCGCTTTCGATTACGAGCACAACGTGACTGACGGATGGCGAGAAAACTCAGCCAGCGAGCTCCAATCCGCAGCCCTCCGCTGGGACCATGAATTCCACCACGGGCTAGAACTCGAAAGTGGCATCTCTTGGGCGGACGAATTCACTGGATTTCCAGGCCCACTTTCCTCCGAAGAATATCGGAAAAATCCGCGCCAATCGATCTACTCCCAAGCCGCACAGGCAAAATTCTATTTCTCCGAGCGAGAGACACTGGGCGCAGACACCACACTGTTTTTCGGCAAAGGCAGTGATCTCACGCTTGAGATTCCACTGTCATTTATCTCCCGCGACCAATCGTGGAATTTCGGGCCTGGCTCTCACACAGACAATCTTCTTGAGACTTTCACGCTCAGCCCGGTGCTGCGGCTCGGCCGTGAAAAATGGTCCGCAGACATCGGCGTGAAACTCCAGCAGGATGATCTATCGCTCACCCAGTTTGCCCAAATTTCACGAAGCACGCGAACCGCCACAGCCATGCTCAAACGCCATGAAGCAGGGATCTTCTCCACCGCCGATTGGCAGCCAGCAGCACATTGGCACCTCAAGGCCGCCGCCCGTTGGCAAACTTCCGAAATAGACGCCACCGCCCGCAGCATCACTTTCCCAGATGACGATTCTCTGAATTTCTCTCGCCGCAATGACGAGCAAAACCAAGCCTACCAACTCGGGATCCGCTGGGAACCCACCCGAGATCTTGCCGCTTGGCTGCGCTACGATCACCTCTACCGCCTGCCCTCCACGGATGAGATCGCTTCCTACCAAGGCTTCCCGCTCAGCGTGCCATTCAATGATGCACTCACCGCAGAAACTGGCTTCAATCTCGAGCTAGGTGGCGAATATGCGCTCAATGGATGGACTTTCCGGACCAACACATTTTTCCAACAGCTCGATAGGGAAATTGCCTACGACTATCTACAAAACCTGAACGTAAATTTCGCAAACACTCAGCGCATGGGAGCTGAAATGCACATCGGATACGAAAGCAAACTCTGGAATGCCAATCTCCACTACACTTGGCTGAATGCGGAATATCGCGATGGGGAATACGCAGGGAAAGCCATCTATCTCGTGCCTAATCACGAGCTTGCCGCCACCATCGCCGTCCACCCTCACCCTAAGCTCACGCTTCAGGGCGAGTATCAATTCACCAGCGCCTCCTATGAGGGGAATGATTTTACGAACCAAGCAGAGAAACTTCCTGCTTATGGAGTGGCGAATCTCCTCCTGCGCTACCAGCCGCGAAGTGACCTCTCGTTTTACCTCCGCATCAATAACTTGCTCGATGAATCCTACGCCACCATCAAATACAGCAGCGTCTGGTATCCTGCCGCTGGCCGTTCCATCCAAGCCGGCATCCGCTACGAATTCTAACTGATGAAAACTTTCCTCACCCTCATCTTCATCCTACCCACGCTGCAGGCAGGTTCATTCCCTGGAGCTGCCGGAAGCAGCGGCTCAGATGCCATTTCCAAGGACTCCACAGCGTTCGTCGCCTGGGCGAACAATCATCTCACACCCAGCTACGGCAGCGGTGTGGATGCCGTCTGGCGCACCCCAGTAAAAGCCCACGGCCCTGCTACCACAAACACTGGAGACATCGTCTGCCTCGGCAACGGCGGGGAAATCATCATGACATTCCCGCGCCCGATCCGGGATGGTGCTGGCCCAGACTTCGCGGTGTTTGAAAACAGTTTCGCCAATACATTTCTCGAGCTCGCCTTCGTGGAAGTCTCCAGCGATGGCATTCACTTCTTCCGTTTTCCTAACCGCTCGGAAGGCACCAACCTTGTCGGCGCATTCGGTGCTGTCAATCCCACCACGCTTGATGGGCTGGCGGGCAAGCACAGAATCGGCTTCGGCACGGGCTTCGATCTGGCAGAACTTCCCATTTCACCGCTGCTCGATACCGGCCAGATCCGCTTTGTGAAAATCAGCGATATTATTGGAAATGGCAGCATCTTCGATAGCACCGGAGCGCCGATTTACGATCCCACGCCCACCACTGGCTCTGGCGGCTTCGATCTGGAAGCTATCGGCGTGATTCATCAAAATGAAAATCAGTTCAAAGTCCTCCAAGCAGAAATCGTAGCCACCACATTTGTCCTCGCATGGGAGAGCAATCCGGGCAGCTCATACCGGATCGAAACTTCCACTCAGCTCAATGATGACTGGACTTCGCTTGGAGTTTTTATCGGCGATCCTCAGCTCGGGCAAACCACTCAAGTGCTTGATCTCATCACCCCGGAGCGCCGATTTTGGCGCGTGGCATGGCTTGCGCCTTGACCCCCCGGCAAACAACGATTTCCTTTCCCCATGTTTCGCGAAGTTCTTAAATCCAAGCTCCACCGCGCCATGATCACTGGCTCGGACGTCGATTACGAAGGGAGCATCGAGATCCCCACCGATCTCATGGCTGCGGCGGATCTATGGGCAGGGGAGAAAGTCCTCGTCGCCTCGATCACCACTGGAAATCGCCTCGAAACATACGTGTTGCCCGGGAAATCCGGCACCGGCCACATCATGATCAATGGCGGTGCAGCCCATCTCATCAAAGCGGGCGAGCGAGTGGCGATCATGGCCTTCGCACTTTCTGAAACCCCCGTCAGCCCGAAAAATCTTTTGTTAGACGAGCAAAATAACATCGTCCGCACCAGCCAATAGCCATAGGGTCTCTGTATGATCGGCATCGGCTATGACGTGCATCAATTTGCAGAGGAACGCCCGCTGGTGCTCGGCGGGGTGACCATTCCACACACTCATGGGCTGGCCGGTCACTCGGATGCGGATGTGCTGTGCCACGCCATTGCAGATGCGGTGCTCGGGGCAATGGGCCAGCCAGATATTGGGCACTTTTTCCCGCCGGGAGATCCTGCGTGTAAGGATATCAGCTCACTGAAGATTCTGGAAAAGTGCCGAGAGCTGGCGGCGGCGGCGGGCCTGAAAATCATCAATGTAGATTCCACCGTGATCGCAGAGGCCCCACGAGTTTTACCTCACCGAGAGGCGATGCAGGTGAACATAGGCGCGGCGCTTGGGATTCCACCCGGGCGGGTGGGCATCAAGGCGACGACCAATGAAACGATGGGATTCATCGGTCGCAAAGAAGGCATCGCAGCCATGGCAGTGGCGCAACTAGACTAGGGAGAAGGGACCTTATTGTCCCTCTTCTTCCGCTATGCCAGCCGAAGAGACGACAATAAGGTCGTCGCTCCTCAGGGCAGAATTCCTCAGGCGACTTGCGCCCCGAGGGCTTCGCGGACGCGCCCGGCGATGAGATCTGCGAGGGTGACTTCGCCTTCTTCCCGCAGGAAATCACAGTAGTTCGAGGCTACAGCCTCGAGGTCATCCGCGTATTCCAAGCCAAGAACTTCGTAGCCGGCGAGAGATTTTTCAAAATGGCGTCTGGCCCACGAGCGGTCTCCAGTGCTGAGCAGTGAGAGTGCGAGATTATTGTGGGATTGCGCGGTGTCTGGATGCTCCTCGCCCAGTAAATTGCGGCGAGTTTCTAGCGCCATCATGTGCATTTCACGGGATTGCTCATAGAAACCTGCTTTTTGGTAGAGTGCGCCAAGGTTGCTAGAGACGGTGGCCGTTTGCTCATGCGCTTGGCCGAGGCGTGAGTGGAGGATTTCTAGAGCTCTGAGGAAACTGGATTCGGCCTTGTCCAAATCTCCATTGGACTTGGCCATAAAGCCGAGGTTGTTCGCCATGGCTGCCACATCCAACAATAAAGGTGGCTCGTGTTTTTCAAAAAAATCGAGGGCGAGTTGCCAGTTATCCACGGCTTTTTGCTCGTTGCCAAGTTCGTCGTAAGCGGCACCAAGTCCAGCGTGGACGCGGCCCATTTGATCGAAACGATCTGGCCGATTCTGAAGCTGATCGGAAGCTTGACGGTAGTCATCGCGGGCGAGCTCAAAGTTGGCAAGTTCCCGGTAAACATCCCCGCGGATTTCTAGGGACGAGGCGAATGCGTCAATGCTATCTAAGTCAGGCCCAAGGGTTTGCTGGGATTTTTCCACCGCGGCAGTCGCTGCATGGAGGGCTTCATCAAGATCCCCCGCTGCGCGCAAAGTCTCAACGCGGTCTTGCAGAATTCCAATGAGTGTAGCAGTCGGGGAGTCCATAAATTTTCTGGTTACCGGGGACTATCAGGGGTTTTTGGGGGTTTGCGAGCGGAAATCTTCATTTGAGGAAAGTCTTTCCAGCAAATCTGCGCGCGAGCTGGGGAAATGGCCCAGCGCGTCATTCAGGGCCAGTGAGGGATCGCCCTGAGTGGCAAAGATTCCAAGATGCCGGGCCAATTCATTTTCAAAATGCTTCATCGCCTTCAGGGTGGGTGCGGCACCATCTAGGTGATCTAGCCCACGGCGCAAAAGATCGAACAATTCGGGGGCGGGGTGCTCAGGCTCCA
>JAYULG010000019.1:0-1547 GCA_043763755.1 Akkermansiaceae bacterium
TGGATGAAGCGAAGACGCGTTTCTTCGCAAACATCAGCCACGAACTCCGCACGCCACTCACCATCATGCTTGGTATCACTGAGCGCCTCCGCACGATATTGGCAAAAGCAAATCCAGATCCTTTGATTCAAGAAATGACGGGTATGCTTGAGCAGAATGGGCTGCGCTTGCTCAAGCTCATTGATGACCTCCTTGATCTGGTGCGTTTTGACACAGGGCACGCAGATATTTACCGGGAACCCACTCTCATTAGCCCCCATTTTGAGGGGCTGCTGCGCTCCTTGCGGCACCTTGCGGAGCATGATCGTGTGGCACTGATTTGGGAGTGCAAAAGCGAAAGCGGGAGCATCATGTTAGATCGCGATAAATTTGATAAGATCCTCCTGAATCTCGTCATCAATGCGATTAAATTTACACCATCAAGTGGGACCATTGAGGTGAAGCTCCTCACGGGTGATGGCCAACTCCGCCTGACGGTAGAAGATACAGGGGTGGGAATCGCACCCGAAATGTTACCGCGCATTTTCGAGCGCTTCTGGCAGGTGGATAGCTCCACCACGCGCAAGTTCCAAGGTGCAGGCATCGGGCTGGCGCTCGTCCGCAGTCTCGCGGAAGCGCTGGGTGGCGAGATTTCTGTGGAAAGTCAGGTAGGGCGGGGCACTACTTTCACCATCCTTATTCCGGCGGATGTGGTGGATGCCAGTGCGACTCCGAGTGCCGAGGCCGTGGCCAGCGAGAATGGCAAAAACATCGCTAGCCTGCACCGCCGGGCGGCCTTGTCCATCCCCGGGAAGATGCAATCCAGCGCCGTGGTGCCACTCAATCTCACGGGCAGTGTGCCTTCTCCGATGATCGGCGGGCGCCCAAGTAGTGCGCGGCCACTCGTGCTCATCGCGGATGATGAGCCAGACATCCGCCGTTTCCTTAGGATGCAGATGGAAAATGTGGACATCATTGAGGCATCTGACGGTGCTGAGGCCTTGGAGCTAGCCCGCTTGCGGCAACCACAGATCGCCCTTCTAGATCACATGATGCCCGAGATGGATGGGGTGGAAGTTTGCACGAGGATCCGGGCAAATCACAGCACCCGGGGGATGTCAGTGATTGTCCTCACCGCACGTGCTGACGAACAAACCAAGCTCAGCGCCTTGCAGGCAGGCGCGAGCGATTTCCTCACCAAGCCATTCTCCACGGCGGAGCTTGCGTTGCGGCTGCAAAATCAAATCGCCATGGCACGCATCCGCCACGAATTGATCGAACTCAATTCTGAGCTCAATCTAGCCTTGGAGCAAATCAAGGAGAATGAAGTGGTGATGGTCCGCACGGAAAAACTTTCAGCACTTGGACGGATGAGCGCTGGCATCATCCATGAGATCAATAATCCACTCAATTATGCAGGTGCCGGCATTCACGCACTGGGAACTTTCGCCAAGTTGATCCCTCAAGCCGACCAAGAAGACTTTAAGGACATCCTCAAAGACATTCGTGAAGGCATCGAGCGAGTTTCGCAAATCGTCATCGATTTACGGAAATTTACTCGCGATGAT
>JAYULG010000020.1:0-1546 GCA_043763755.1 Akkermansiaceae bacterium
TCGCCGCGTGGCTCAAAGCCAAATTGTCCGCCACCCGAAGATCGCGGCGGAACCAATGAATCGCTGACGGTTTATGATCGGGCATGCCGCCGCTGCTTAGACTTGCAAAAGGAACTGAGCAAGCCTTGAACGTCGCCCAACGCTTGGAGCACTAGGCATCCGCCAACACTTTCTCAACCTTCTTGATCGTTGCTGGGGCTAGCTTGCCTTCGATTCGTTTTGCGCCATCGATGATTGTCTTTATTTCCTCAAGCGCTGCCTCTGCCGCATCGAGGGATTTTTTTCCTCCTCCGCCACCGTATTTTTTGTCGGAGAAATACTTTGTGAGGGTCGTTCCAGCACGGCTGATGCACAAACGCCACCCTTCGAAGGCGGCTGTCTCGTAAGTGAACCTTGTTAGATTTTTCTTTGATTTCATAAATTTGGTGTGATTTACGCCATCACCCATGACGCAATACGCGAAGTATCTCCAGCACTTTTTTGAGTAACAGGCCGGATTTGGAGGCGTTTTTCGTGGATTTCGGCAAAAATAGCTTTGCAAGCCAGCCAGCCCCGGCATTTAGTCGCGCTCCGCGAGTTCTGAAAATCAAATCGCCGTCGGTCCTCCTACCGCATCGTTCACACGGGCGGCACGCTCGCAAGAGGGTAACCCGGTCATCAAAACAAAATATGTCAGCCGTCAAACTTGCTCGCTTTGAGCTACCGAATCGCCTCGTGCGCAACGAGGAAACCGCCACCGAGACTTACGCCCAATTCACCGCCGAGCCATTCGAGCGTGGATACGGCCACACCGTTGGGAACTCTCTCCGCCGCGTGCTCCTCTCCTCACTGGAAGGCGCATCCATCACCTCCGTGCGCATCGCAGGTGTGCAGCATGAATTCTCCAGCCTGCCCGGCGTGGTGGAAGATGTCACAGACATCGTTCTTAACCTCAAGAAGGTGAAATTCAGCCACAATGAAAAGGAGCCACGAATACTCACCATCAAGGTAGAAAAAGAAGGCGTCGTCACCGCTGGAGACATCATCGCGGATCATATTTATGACATCGTCAACAAGGACCAAGTCATCTGCACGCTCGATAAAAAGGTGAAATTCGATTGCGAATTCGAAGTGCGCGTAGGCCGTGGGTTTTCCACAGGTGATGAAAATAAGCGCAAGGATCAGCCCATCGGCGTGATCGCCATTGACTCGATCTTCTCGCCCGTCACCCGCGTCAAATACTCTGTGGAAACCACCCGCGTTGGGCAGATGACTGATTTCGATAAGCTCGTCCTCGATGTTTGGACGGACGGACGCGTTAGCCCGCAAGATGCCCTGCTCCAAGCATCTGCCATTCTCCGCCACCACCTCGACGTATTCGTCAACTACGATGAAAACGCAGTGGACTTCGAGGAAGCACCTGCTGAGTCAAGCGAAGAAAATGCTGCGCTTAAGAAGCTTCTCAACATGTCCGTCAACGAGATCGAACTCTCGGTGCGCGCCGCAAACTGCCTCAACAATGCGAACATCACCTCGGTGGGCCAACTCGCGATGAAGTCAGAAGCGG
>JAYULG010000021.1:0-21072 GCA_043763755.1 Akkermansiaceae bacterium
GATGGTGGGTCTGACGATGCCTGCGGGGGATGTGGCATCGTTGGGATTGGTGCCAGCGATGGCTTCGGTTTTGTTGATCCAGCCGTCGCCATCAGCATCGGCCAAAGGATTATAAGATATAGAGAATAGTGCGCCAGAGTTATAGGTTTTTTCCCAGATATCAGATAGGCGATTTCGGTTTGTATCCATGATGGCGTGGGAGATTTGAGATCCCAGAATCCAGAGACAGGAAGTAAGTGAGAAGAGGCTTGAGCGTTTCATGGTGCGTTTGCTTTCTCGGTGGGTCTGGGGACTTCGCCGTCCCAGTAGTTGAGGACGAGGTCTGTGGGCTTGGGCGGATTGGCTTTGAGTTCGGCCTCGTGAGCGACGCGGGCAGTTTCGCGGCCTAAGTCGAAAATTTCCGAGGAAAGGATTTCGATGGGAGCAGGGATGAAGTCGGGTTTAGCTGGCTCAGGAGGTAGCGGTGTGCCATCGGCCAATTCTCCGATGATATGGGCACTGGTAAATTCAGGCTCTGGAATTTCTTGCGCCGGGAGTGACGCGTTGACAAGTGCTGTCAGTGGGATGGCGACTGCGATGGTCTTTAACTTCATAAGGGGCTTTTGTGTTTTGGTAGCGTTCTAGTAGATTCGTGGTGAAACTCGTCGGTTCATTCGCTGGCACAGTGTTTTTGTTTGGTCGCAATAGCAATATTGAATGAACTACATTGGATGGGTTATTACAAATGACTGCGCATTGGTTTAATAACTTTTGTCTAAGAAGGCAAGGACTCATAAGAGCGACCTTTTAACTCATCGCATATCTAGGCAATTTCAGCCTTCGATTGAAAGATGGATTTTAAGCTATCGATAATTGATCGCAGAGCTTTTACGCAGCCCTTCCTCTGGGCATTTCTCGCATCGGTGGTATACATCCTCGCACTTTGAGAAGCATCGCCGGATGCCATCGGCAAGCGGAAGTAGTTTGAGGGCGCAGTCGGACGATACCGCCGCTTTAAGGAGCCCCATCAGCCATTTGAAATTCTGCTCCAACTTTACACGCAACTGCTCATTTTGCGGAAAGTCTCACGCTACTGCATACTCTCCGACAGATAGATTTTCGCGGGACCAGGTGTTGAGAAAGCTCTCGATCTCCATGGTCAAGACTTGGCAATGCTTGTTATATTTATCAGTGCCACGGAGGATGAGCGAGCTTTCGCGGAGGCCGGTGAAAGTGATTTTTTCTGCACCTGCTGCGCGTAAATCAGTGAGTTCAGCGCGCAAGGTTTCAAAAAATGCGAGCTCGTAGCCATTGCCTGCTTCCATCGCGGTATGCACTAGCGATACCGTGACGGGCGGCGCGAGTGGAACTAGTTTTTCGGCAATATGCGAACAGCCGATTTTCTCTAACATTTTTTTGATCCGCTCAAATAAATCTTCCAGTTGTAATAATTTCAACGAGCACTTGGTTTCTAAATACTGGATTACGCCGCTACGTATATCTGCGACGAATGGGAAATCCTCCACCTCCGCTGCGATGGCGGCCCGCTGCAAGGCATCGTCCAGCCAAGCGGTATCGTAGTCGATGACTTGGTGGCGTCCGATTTGGAGTGCTGGGCGATTGCCGATGAGGGAGATCACAGGATGGTCTTTAGGGAGGGGAAATACAAGTAGGGTGAAGGTTGGGGGAAGATTGAATTGAGAAAAAGTTAATCTTTAAACAAGCGCCGCTGGAATGGATCTCTCGCTGCACGCCGTGAGAGTGATTGGATTTCTGCGATGAATTCGTTGACGTCTTCGAACTGGCGGTAAACCGAAACATAGCGCACGTAGGCCACTGGATCGATCTGATGGAGCTTGTCCATCACCTTGCCGCCAATGATGGCGGAGGGCACCTCGCTGACGTGATCTTTGTGTAAATCCGTGAGAATTTCTTCCACCGCGCGGTCGAGGCGATCCATCGGCACCGGGCGTTTTTCGCAGGCTTTGATTAGGCCGCTCATTAGCTTCTCGCGGTTCAGTGATTCGCGTGCACCATCCCGCTTGATCACCCGCAGCTCGGTGCGCTCGATCTGTTCGTAAGTGGTGTAGCGGTAGGTGCAGTTCAGGCACTCGCGCCTGCGCCGGATCGTGGTGCCATCTTTGGATGACCGCGAATCGAGCACTTTGTCTTTGAGAGAACCGCATTGGACGCAACGCATGGAAGTAAAATAGAAGCAACGAAACAAACGCTATTCATACATGTTGTAGCGTCAATCCGAAAACTATGGCATATTTAGTAGGTCGCTTAGTATCATCGGGATGGCTTAAGCATTCGTTTTTGAAATTTGCGGTGAAGCGTTCGATTCGCGTGAGACCACACAGCGCAGCCGGGTGTCATTTTCCATTTGCAGAAACTCAACTTCCGTCAATGCCAAGGCGGAGTCTAAGCCGCGGCCAGCAAGCGCTGAAGTCGGCCCGCCGCAGAGCAGAGGCGCATAGTAGATCACCACTTCATCGATCAATCCTTGCTCAAACAACGCAGCAGAAAAGACTCCTCCAGCCTCGATCATAACGGTCAGCACGCCTTGCTCGCTCGCGAGCCGCGCTAACATTTTTGCGAGGCCATGGCGCGGGCGGATCAGTGTGCGTGCCTTCCATTCATCGGTAAAAAGCGGCGCATCTTCTGGTAAAGAATCAGGAAAATCCGTGACGACGACGCGCCATGGCTGCAACCGCCCTTCTAACAAATGTGGCTCACGGATGGTCAATGCGGGCTTGTCCCGCCGCACCGTCTCGCCGCTGGTGATGATCGCGTCCACGCTCGCCCGCAGCGCCTGCACATCCGCTCGTGCCAGCGGGCCGGTGAGCCATTGGCCTTCGCCCGGCGGACGAGTGATGCGGCCATCCAAGCTCATTGCACATTTCCAGATCACCCATGGCAGCCCCTGCTCACGGACTTTTAAAAACGGACGTAAAATTTTCTGTGCATCTTCATTGAGGACACCACGCGTCACTTTCACTCCGGCATTTTCTAACAGCGCATCTGCTCTTCCGGCATGATCTTTGTTCGGATCTACGCAGGCATAGACTACACGGGTGATCCCGGCCTCGATGATGGCTTGAGTGCATGGAGGCGTGCGGCCATGAGTCGAGCAGGGTTCCAAAGTCACGTAGAGAGTGGCCCCATTCACTGCGTCTGGGCCATGTTTGCGAAGCGCGTCTGCCAGCGCTTCCCTCTCAGCATGTGCTTGCCCTGCAGCGCGATGCCATCCGCTGCCTAATAGTTGAGCGTGTTTTACGATCACAGCACCTACCGGAGGATTTGGCGCGGTTTTGCCAATCCCTAAGCGTGCTGCATTCAGCGCGAGCTGCATCCAATGCGCGTCTGTCATGCGTGAGAATCCCTCGGCTCGCACCCAGCGGCAAGTCGGAACCATATTCATGACATCGCCGTAAACAGATGGGCGTAATATCTTTGTAAAGTGAAACGTAGGGGCATCTCGCAAAAAAATAATAAACTCTGCACATAGAAATGCCCACCACTCACCTCAGAACGCTACGTTTACGCCTCGCGGTTTTCGCTTTACTCATACCGCTCCTGTTTCAAATGGCACATGCGAAGCCAAAAAAAGTTTTTGCACACTATATGGTGGCCCACCGCGGCTACGGCTCAAGCTTGGAAGGCTACCAAAGAGAAATCAAAGATGCGCTCGCATACGGCGTAAATGGCTTTGCCCTCAATATTGGAGATTGGCGTGGTGGCAATTATCAGACTGACACCGCACTCATTTTCAAAGCAGCAGAAGGAACGGATTTTCAACTATTCATCTCTGCGGATATGAATGGCGGCCTCAGCTCTGATGATATCCTCGATATCATGCGGCTCTACGGTAAACATAGTAATTACTACCACTATGATGGCCGGGCAATGCTCTCCACATTCTGCGGTGAAGGGAATAAAGAACCCGGCGAAGCTACCAGCAGATCGTGGTGGTTGAACCGAATCATCACTCCGCTCAAAGAACGAGGCATGCCTGTTTATTTTGTGCCGTTCTTTTACACATTGAATTACCCTCCTGTGCCCTCTTACGCACAGATCAAGCACGATTACGATGCATGGTGGCACGCCGTGTGTGATGGCGGATTCGATTTCGGGGCCGGAGCCTTACCATCCTATGAGGAACCTTCACTACTCCGCTCGTCCGAGGCCCGCGCACGCGTTTTTCACGAAGCTGGGAAAACCTTCATGGCACCCGTATCACCACTTTACTGGGGAGATAAACAAGTCTCAAATGGCAGAGTTTATTTCGAATACGAAGGTGGTAAAGGGCTGGCAGCACAATGGGAATCCGTGATCCTCCGCCAGCAGCCAGAGTGGGTAGAGTTAGTGACTTGGAATGACTTCGGTGAGCACTCTACTTTCTCGCCCATCGAGGATGTTTCTAAGTATTGGCCCTACGCAGATCAGGCGCACCCTGAGCGTGGTTTCTATAAATGCCGCGTCGGAATCGCTGCGCTCAACCGCTATTTCATCTCATGGTATCAGCAGGGGAAGGAGCCCGAAATCACTCGTGATTTAATTTACTACGCACACCGTACTCACCTCAAGGATGCAGTGGCCGTTCATGATCCGCGCGGGCCTGTGACGAATCGCGTAGGCCCGGTGAAGGACGTGATTTATCTTACTTCACTGCTTACCGAACCTGCCACGCTGCGGGCGCGCATCGGCGAGGCTTCTTATGAATACGAGCTAGTAGCTGGGCTTTCTCATACGGAAGTGCCGATGGAAATTGGCCTGCCGTATTTCGAGCTACTCCGCGATGGTCAGCAAGTGATGGAGCACCATGCGTCTGAAGCCATTATTGCCCAACCGCAGGTGTATAACTTTTCCTACGCCAGTGGTGTGATGGGCATCAATCGACTCAAGGATGGTGGGTTTCTAAATCCCGATGCTTCGCAACTAGGAAGCCCATGGGCGACGCGTGAGAATGCCGTCTCTACTCATGCGCAAATCCGCTCCGCAGCCGGCCATCACACCCCAGGATTTCTGTCCCATCGTGGCCGAGTTTCCGAGCCGCTCACCACTTATCAGACACTCACGAATCTGACTCCGGGGACCTACGTTATGCGTGCGTGGGCGCGCTCCGGTGGTGGCCAGAAATCCGCATATCTCTATGCACAGGATGCCGCAAATACGGGCGGGAAACTGCGCAGCGCGATCGATGCGGGCGATGCGTGGCAGCCATTCATCATCCCAGGCATTCGGATCAGTGGAAATCAGGCAGAAGTTGGCATTCATTCCGAGTCCTTAGATGGCCAATGGCTAGAAGTGGACGATGTGGAATTCATCAAGGTGGATCTTTAACGAGAGGCTATTTTAAAAATTCTCACTGTGGAAGGCCGGCACCATGCGGTGCAATAGGTTAGCTACTGTTTCTAAGTCATTCGTGCGCAGGCTCTTGATGTGAAACCCGGCGTAGTCAAATTTATTTTAAAATTTTCTTAAATAGGAATTGATTATTAGTAAAAATTAATGATAAACTCCGGTGCTGTCCCAATTATGAAACCATACTACACCACTACACTTGTCAGTTCCCGTGACTCTCGTTCTTCGCTCAGCCTCGCGGCGAGATCGATCATTGCCGCCCTCGCGCTAGCTCCACTCAGCCTCAATGCCGCGCTGACTCTGATCGAGTCCGGCGGAACATTCCGCAGCGATGCTACGAACCTCGCACCAGCCGCCACTGCCATCGGAGAGAGTGAATATGGCAACCCTCACTTCATTTCGAATATCAATGATTCGCTCTATGGCAACAACGAGAGTTGGCTGGGCGCAGTCAGGGAATTCCCGGGTCTTGAATCGGGTAACCAAACTTGGGTAGGTGTCACCTTCATCGAGGGCACCACGATTGCCTCCTTCGCTTTCGGCAGGGACAATCTAGGTCTCCTCACTGATCGCGCGAGCGGCAGTTACACATTTCAGATCACAAGCAACGCCGCTGTTTACAGCACCCCGGGAGCTGAGATTTGGACAACGGTTGCAACCCTAGACCGTACCGCCGCAGCGATTTTAAACCCTGCACTGCGGCATCTTTACAATCTAGAAACAGCCGCCACTGGAGTGCTTGGATTCCGAATCGTCACCCAGGCTGAGACGATGGGATCTATAGGCTTTTTCGGACCAGACGAGGTCGAAATATTCGCCCCCACTGGAGACGGGCAGGCCATCGACGAACTCGAAATCTACTCCACGGCTGCAGTCCCGGAGCCTAGCACCTCCTTGTTGATCGCTGCGGGTATGATGGCCGCATGTGCATTCACACGGAAGCGCATGCACGGTAAGTGAACGCTCCTCTGCTCTGAGATCAGCTCGGTATCATACAATTATTGCGCAAGCTTGCGGCATCGAGCGGGCGCATCATTGTTTCTGAAAGTGAATTCGCCTTGGAATCGTCAGGTATCCTGATAACTCAGAGGCATTCGTTTCACTTCGCCGTGAGTTGTCATCTGTCGTTCGATTTAAGATCCTATGAATTCAGCTTCCCTTACTGAACTCCCCGCTGTCGGTTTCCTTGCAGAGGTTTCCTCAGAGGAGCGGGCATTCCTCGCGTGTTTTGGAAAATTCGTCCGTCCGCAGGCGGGTGATGTTTTAATTGCGGAGGGTGACTCGCAGGATTCGCTTTTTCTGATTCTCTCTGGCTCGCTGCACATCGTGGCATCCGCCAATGAGCGCCCGGTGCTGCTTGCCGCATTCGGCGAGGGAGATTCCATCGGTGAGGTCAATTTGTTTGATCCAGCCTCCGCAAGTGCCACCGCCATCGTGCGTAGCAGCAGTCTGATCTGGTCGCTCTCAAGGGAAGAGTTCGAGGCATTTCTCGCGGCAGATCCGGCTGCGGGTGTCTCAGTGATGCGTGGGCTGTTGCGGCAATTGGCCAGCCGCATCCGGAACATGAATGAGAAACTTGCCACGGCGGAGCAACGTGCATCCATGCACTATTTCTGGAACTCTAATCCTAAATGAATTTCCCCGCTCCACGCTCGCAATGAGCTAGTGCATTTTCAAATTCCTCCCCGGATGACTGACAACCCTCCCATCAAGATTCATCTTTTTCGAAATGAAGCATCATGCCTTAGGTTCAAAAAAGGTGAGGTCATTTTTAGGCAAGGTGAGGCTGGGGAAGAAATGTTTATCGTGCGTTCTGGGAGGGTAGAACTCAGGATCGGTGGGAGCCTGCTTTACACGGTGGAGCAAGATGAGGTGTTTGGGGAAATGGCCATCGTCGATGATGCCCCGCGGTGTGCGACGGCGATTGTGATGGAAGATTGCGAGGTGGTGGCTATCAGCCAACAGCGTTTCCTCCAAGCTGTGCAGGCAAATCCGGTGTTTGCATTTCTGATGCTCAAGGTCCTGTCTCACCGCTTGCGTGCTACCAATGCGGTGCTTTGAGGTGGATTTTCAGCCAACACGCTTGTCGGCGGAGCTGCCCACCATTTACAACGCTCGCGTGGCCGCAAAAAACATCGTTTACTTCGATTTAGAAACACAGCGTAGCTTTGGCGACGTGGGCGGATCTACCCATAAAGCGAAAATGGGTGTGTCCATCGCGGTGACTTATAGCACAGCCCGCGGCACCTACGAGATCTATGGCGAGGATCAAATGGAAAGACTTGGCGAAGAACTCGTCCGTGCGGATCTCGTCGTCGGGTGGAATCACCTGCAGTTCGACTACCCAGTGCTGCAGCCATACATTTTCCACACGCTTGCCGAGCAAACTCTCAATCTCGATATGATGCAGGAACTCGAAACGATCCTCGGGTTCCGCCTCAAGCTAGATTCCGTGGCCTCAGCCTCACTCGGCACCGGTAAAACTGCCGATGGCCTAGACGCGCTGCGCTGGTGGCAGGAACATAAAAAGTCTGGAGATTTCGCCCCGTTGCGGAGAATTGCCGAGTATTGCGCCTACGATGTAAAAGTCACCAAATGCGTGCACGAGTATGCCCTCACCCATGGCCTGCTCAAATACGATGACAAGAGCGGCCGCACCACAGACGTGGCAGTGAAGTGGAGTTAGATGAACCGCCTTGCCGCTCACAGCAGGCCCATCTGGCCCAAAACCTTATACACCGTCCACAAAAACGTGAGAATGAGTGCGACGAGGAAAATCTTGGTGGCAGCTTCAATAGTGGCGCGTGTCATAATGCCTGTGAGTAGCCCCGAGAATAGCCCTCGCCAAGGGAAATGACTCACAGCAGTGCAATAAATTCACCGCTCTCAGATCTCAGGTGTGCTGGTTTTTACCTCACTATCCATCGGCTGCCTCGCTGGCACGACTAAGATAGGCACTAGTGCTTTGCGCACCAAGCCTTCCGCTACACTTCCCAGTAGGAGCGAAGCCAGCGCCCCATGTCCGTGCGTGCCCAGCACCACTAAATCCGCCTGAATCTGCTTTGCGTAGTCCAGCAGACTATGCACGGGGTCTCCCAGTAGCACTTGGCACACGCTCGCGGGCAGCTTGATTTTCACCCCAGTGAGTAGCTCGTCTAGCTGGTGCTTCGCTCGTATAAGCGCCTCTTCCTGATAAAGGTGCATGGCGGGGAATTCCTCTAAAGCGTAGCCATAAATGCTATAGCTTGGCGCTTGCTCCACTGCGTGAAATAGATGCAGCTTCGCGCCAAGTGAAGTTGCGAGCTTCGTTGCCATTTCCAGCACGATGGGTGTGGCATTCGAGAAATCCAGCGCGGCAATGATCGTTTTCATAGGACCTCTAGGCTATCACCCATTTCCCGCAGGTGCAAAGTTTCATCAAATGCTGCGGCGTATATGCAAATTAACCTGCAATCAGCCGTTGGCAAAATCGACTCACTAAGCCATTTTCCGCCCGTCATGATCCGCTTCCTCCACACTCGCATCCGCGTCCGTCATCTCGCCAGCTCCATCGAGTTTTACCAAAAACTAGGCTACCACGCCGGCGAACTTAAATCCTCTCCTGAGGGCAATAGCCTCGCCTTTCTCGAATTGCCCGGCAACGAGGTCTTTCTCGAGCTCTGCCACTCGCCAGAATACACCGCCACCTGCCCGGAAGATCTGATGCACACCTGTCTCGGCGTGGACAATATTATCGATTATTGCGACACCCTTGAGAAGGCCGGCATCGAAATCTGGCCCACCGGATGGCGCGAAAAATTCAGCAGCGGCGCGCGTAAAATGGCCTTCGTCACAGACCCAGATGGCTACGAAGTGGAGATCCTCGAGCGCTGAGTCCCACGCCAAAAGTGCTCGCGAAAACAAAGTTGGCAGACGGGTGCTTTCCATCTACCGATAGGCCGCCTACCGGGTGGCGATTTATTGATGAAAACCAGCGAGATCCGTGAAAGCCGCAAAGCCGCCATCCTCGGCACTCTGGCTGGCTGGTTGATGAAAATTTGGTCGTTCACACTCCGAGTAGAGATCGAAGACCGCTGCGGCATCACCCACGCAGATTCCAGCCTCAAGCCCGTGGTTTATGCGCTTTGGCACAACCGTATTTTCACCATCCCACCCATCTGGGCGCTCGCATCCGGCAGGCACCGCAAAGCCGTAGTCCTCACCAGCGCGAGCCACGATGGAGCGATGCTTGCCCGTGCCATGGGTGTCTTCGGCATCGGTGCGGTGCGCGGTTCTTCCTCGCGCCGCGCCGTCGCTGCTTTGATCGGGATGAAGCGTGCTCTGGTAGAAGGCCTCGATGTCTGCATCACCCCAGATGGCCCGCGCGGCCCGCGCTACGCTTTCCACCCCGGTGTCATTAAGCTCGCAGAAACTGCGCAAGCTCCCATCCTTCCCATCCACGTGCGTTATTCATCCGCTTGGCGTTTAAAAACTTGGGACCGCCTTGTAATTCCCAAGCCTTTCAGTCGTGTAAGCGTAGTTTTCGATACTCTCCACCACGTCCCCGCCAAGCTGGACGGGCCAGCCTTCCAAGCCAATCTCCTCACCATCCAAAACATCCTCATCAAAGGCACCGATGATGCCTGACTCTTGTCCATGAATCCTCCAATCATTCTTGACGGAAAATCCGTCGCCGCCGCCGTCCTTGAAGAATGCCGTGCAGAGACTGCCGCGCTGCTCGCCAGAGGCATTCGCCCGGGCCTCGCCGTCGTCCTTGTCGGTAGTGATCCCGCATCCCAAGTTTATGTCGGGTCAAAAGCACGAACCTGCGCCGAGCTCGGATTTCACTCTCTTAAAATTGAGCTGCCTGAGCATACCACCCAGGCGGAGCTCCTCAAAGTCGTCCAAGATCTCAATGCAGATCCCGCCATTCATGGCATTCTCGTGCAATCTCCACCGCCCAAGCACATTGATGAAGAAGCCATCATCCGCGCCCTAGATCCACGCAAAGACGTCGATGGCTTCCACCCGGAAAACGTCGCCAAGCTCGTATTGGAAGACCCATCCGGCTTCGTCCCCTGCACCCCCGCAGGCTGCATGAAATTGTTAGAAATTTCTGGCATCCAGACCGCAGGTGCAGAAGCCGTCGTGATTGGGCGCAGCATGATTGTCGGGAAGCCGCTGGCATTGCTTTTAGTTTCTAAAAAATCCAACGCCACCGTCACTCTCGCCCACTCGCGCTCCACAGATCTCCCTGCCATTTGCCGGCGGGCAGACATCCTCATTGCTGCCGTGGGCCGCCCAGAAATGGTCAAGGCGGATTGGGTGAAACCCGGAGCCGTCGTCATCGATGTAGGCATCAACCGTATCCCAGATCTCTCCAAAAAATCCGGCCATCGCCTCACCGGTGACGTCGCCTACGCAGAAGTCGCCCCACTCTGCTCCGCCATCACCCCCGTCCCCGGCGGCGTCGGCCCCATGACCATCGCCATGTTGATGAGAAACACCCTCCAAGCCGCGAGGCAGATTGGCTCATAGTATCCACCCTCATGGCACTTCATCCCGCATTTCCCACCTCGCCCTACGCCCCGCTCATTCCAGAGCAGCGTTGGTTTCCCGCCGATGAAACTCTTCGTGACACCGCTTATGAAAAACTGCTTCCGCCGTTGGTGTCCAAAATCCGAGATGAAGTCCACGCATGGCGAAATACCGGTTATCTCGGAGCCTCTCAAACCTCCGTCGCTCTGCTCCACTGGTGGTTTGAAACCGATCACCTGCTAGAAACTGCCAACGGCACGCTCGCTCCATTTCAATATTACTACGCCCAGCGTGAGGCCGTAGAAACCGTCATCTGGCTCCACGACGTCCGTAAAGCCCGCGACAAATTCGATCTACTCCGCTTCGATGCCTCCGGCTCGGTTTCACATGGCATGTTCCCCGAAGACTGGCCGCGCTACGTGCTGAAAATGGCGACCGGCGCGGGTAAAACCAAAGTCATTTCACTACTCATCGTTTGGAGCTTTTTCCACAAGCTTTACGAACTGGACTCCACCCTCTCACGAAACTTCCTCGTCATCGCCCCGAACATCATCGTCCTCGACCGCCTCCGCGCCGACTTCGACGGGCTGCAAATCTTCTTCACCGACCCCATCCTTCCCGACAACGGCCACCACGGCCAAAACTGGCGCGACGATTTCCAGCTCACGCTCCACATCCAGGACGACGTGCGCGTTCTCCGGGAAACCGGCAATATTTTCCTCACCAACATCCACCGCGTTTTCCTCGGCGACGTCATTGAACCATCGCTCGAAGACGACGACCTGCGCGATTATTTCCTTTCCGATGCCTTTGGAGCGAAGCCTTCCGGCAAGACCGCCGACAGCAAGACCGACCTCGGCGAAATCGTCCGCGAAATCGAAGAAATCGCCGTCTTCAATGACGAGGCCCACCACACCGTCCACCTCGTCGGCGGCTACGATGTGCTCTATCCGAAGGTGCGGGACTTCATGAAATTCCATTTACTCGAACCACCAATGGACACGGATAAAAACGGTTTAGAAACTGATGGGGAATCCACTTCCTCCGAATCCATCCGTGTCCATCCGCGTTCATCCGTGGTTCCTCTTGATGGCGTGGATCTCGAAGACCCCGTTATCATCGAGAATAACTCCCAAACCAACGCCGGAAAAATCCTCTACGATTCCTTCAAAGCCGCGATGAACGCGCTCACCATCGCCGATACCGACACCACCCGGATTGAGGACTACATTCGCCTCCAGCACACCCGCCCGTTCCGCACCGATCACCGGCCATTTCTCGCCGCGCAGAAATCCATCTTCACCAAGATCGTCGGCGAGGTGAATGCCGGAGGCTTCGAACTCGCCTTCGCCGCCTTCCTCGAAGCCGCGCCGGACGTCAAGGCCTTCACCAAAAACTACCTCGCCATCGGCTTCAAGTTCGACTACGTGAAGGCCAATGGCGACCTCTCCAACTACGTGCCCGACTTCATCGCCCGCGACACGGAAGGCACCGTCTGGATCATCGAAACCAAAGGCCGCGAGGAACTCGATCTCCCCCAGAAAATGGCCCGGCTGAGCCAATGGTGCGCCGATGCCACCGCCGCCGAGGAGAACGGAATCCGCTACGATTTCGTTTACGTCGATCAGGGCGGCTTCGAGAAACACAAGCCTGCCACTCTCGCGGATCTCGCCACCAGCTTCACGGAATAAAAATTATGATTACGCGCTTCGAGATTTCCAATTTTAAACGCCTTGGGACGGCGGAACTGCAACTTGGCAATGCTGCTGTTTTCATCGGACCCAATAACTCCGGCAAAACAACGGCCTTGCAAGCTCTCGCTCTCTGGGACATTGGCTGGCGCAGGTGGGCGGAAAAGCGCGACAACAGCTCCGCCAGCGAACGCAAAGGTGTCACCATCAACCGCCGCGATCTTTACTCCATTCCTGTTCCCAGCGCCCGGCTTCTCTGGAACGACTTGCACACGATGGAAACCACTCGCGTCGAGGGAAAGCAAAACACGGAAAAAGTTTACATCACTCTTACCGCAGAGGGCATTCATGAAGACAAGCCATGGTCGTGCGCCTTGGAGTTTTACTATGCAAATGAAGAGTCTTTTTACTGTCGGTTAAAGGATGGCAAGGATGGCCGCATTCCCGAAGGAGTGCGAAGGCATAACGTGGTTTTCCTACCTCCCATGTCCGGTCTATCCGAGCGTGAGCACCGCAAGGAGGCTGGCGAAATTGCCGTGCTCATCGGGGAGGGACAGACGGCCCAGGTATTGCGCAATCTTTGCTGGCAGCTTTTCTCACATGATGACAAGTCCGCCTGGAAACTGCTGGTCAATCACATCAAGCGTCTTTTCCATATCTCACTCCTTGAACCGCAATACATCAAGGAACGCAGTGAACTTTCCTTGGGATACAAGGAGTCCTCGGGCGTGGAGCTGGATTTGTCGTCGTCCGGGCGCGGTTGCCAACAGGTGCTGCTACTGCTGAGTTATATGCTGGCCAATCCCGGTGCAGTCTTGCTTCTCGATGAGCCAGATGCCCATTTGGAAATCCTACGACAGCGCGATGTCTATAATCTCATCACCGAAATCGCTGCCGAGCAGGGTTCCCAAATCATTGCGGCAAGTCACTCGGAAGTCATTCTACAAGAAGCTGCGGAGCGGGATGTCGTCATTGCATTTGTCGGTCGCCCTCATCGCATCGACACTCGCTCACGTGCCCAAGTCAGGAAGGCTCTCGAAAGCATCCACATGGCCGATTACTACTTGGCGGAACAAAAGGGCTGGATGCTCTACCTAGAAGGTTCTACTGACCTCGCTATCCTCCGCCGCCTTGCCCTGCGCCTAGAGCATCCTGCCAAGGAATTCCTGAGCGATTCGGTTCCCGTTTTCTATCTGGGAAACAATAAGCCCCAAGAGGCTCGTGACCACTTCCAGGGCTTGCGCGAGGCCAAATCCAATCTCGCTGGCATTGCTCTGTTTGACCGTCTCGACAAGGAGCTTCATACCGGCTCACAACTCACAGAGCGCATGTGGAGCCGACGTGAAATCGAAAACTACATCACTACCCCGGCCAGCCTCCGGGCTTACGTGCAGCAGGGGTTGCGTGGAAACGATCTGGTTGACGAGGCAGAGCGTAAGACCCGGCTGGCCACTCTCGAAATATGTGTCGAAGAATTGGTGAATGCGATGCGAATCAAGCGCGAACCCGACCCTTGGGGGGCCGAGATCAAAGTGACCGACGACTTTCTCGATCCACTCTTCGCCAATTATTATCAACGACTCGGAATCCCGCAGCAGACCTACAAGCGGGATTACCACGGACTCGCCGATGCGATCCCCGTCGATGAAATTCCTCCTGAAGTTATTGAAATCCTCGATGCAATCTCCGAAGCAGCAGGCCGAGCAACTCCCGAGAAATGAATACAAAAAACGATGCCCGTCACCTCTCCAGCGCAGTTTGAGAAATTCCTCTCGGAACCCGAGGGAACACGGCTCGAATTCAAATCCGCGCGGGCGAGTTATGAATTCGACAAGCTGGTGAACTACTGTGTCGCCCTTGCCAACGAGTGCGGGGGCACGATGATTTTAGGCGTCACTGACAAACGGCCCCGTACCGTCCTAGGCACCAGCGCCTTTCCTGAGCCGGGCGAAACGGAAGCTAGCCTGCATCGGGTTTTCAACCACCGGATTCCCGTCGAGGAATTCTTCCACGAGGGTAAGCGAGTGTTGCTCGTACATGTCCCATCCCGTCTGCCGGGAACCGCCTGGCAGCACGACGGGAAATATCTCAAACGCGCCGGTGATGCCTTGGCTCCCATGGGAGATCAGGAACTCCGCGCTATTTTTTCGGAAACCGGTCCCGATTTCACGGCGGAAATCGTTCCCCATGCCAGTCTTGACGACCTCCAGCCCGAGGCCATCGCCGAGTTCCGCAAGCGCTGGCAAAAAAAATCGGGGAACGCCCGCCTCGCCACCATGCCGGACGAGCAAATCCTCCAGGATTGCTCCCTGATCGAGGGCGATGGCATCACCTACGCCGCCCTTATTCTTCTGGGCAGAGCTTCTGCCATCACCCGCCACCTCGCGCAGGCTGAGGTCATTTTCGAATACCGCTCTTCCGAAGCCGCCGGTCCTGCTGCGGACCGCGAGGAATACCGCGAACCCTTCCTGCTCTTCCACGACCGCCTCTGGACGAAAATCAATCTCCGCAACGACCGCCAGAGCTTCCAGCAGGACTTCTTCCGCTACGATATTCCCACCTTCGACGAGACCTCCATCCGCGAAGCCCTGCTCAATGCCATCTGCCACCGTGACTACCGCGAGGGCGGCTCTATTTTCATCCGCCAGTATTTCCGGCGGCTCGAAGTCGTCAGCCCCGGTGGCTTTCCTCCCGGTGTCACTCAGGAAAACATCGCCGATCAGCAAAACCCACGGAATCGCCGACTCGCCGAGGCCCTCAACCGCTGCGGCTTCATCGAGCGCTCCGGCCAAGGCGTGAACCTCATGATCGAGCAAGCGGTCCGCCAAACCAAGCCGCTGCCGAATTTCTCCAAATCCGCAGCCCACGAGGTGTTTCTCACCCTCGCCGGCACCGTCCAGAATCCCGCCTTCCTCCGCTTCATTGAGCGCCTTGGAGAAGATGCGCTTGCCAGCTTCCAAACCTTGGACTTTCTCGCCTTGGATGCTCTCGCTCATGGCCGGGAACTCACTCAGGAAATGAAATCCCGCATCCCTGATCTGGTCGGAACGGGCGCAGTGGAGTCCCAGGGCCGGGGAAAAGGACAGCGTAATTTCCTCTCCCGCGCACTCTACGAAGTGATGGGCACACCCGGTGTCCATACCCGCCAGCAAGGCCTCGACTACGAAACCAACAAAGCTCTGCTCCTCAGGCACTTGGGCAGTTGCAGAACGGGCGAAGCGCCCATCAAAGACCTTGAGCAGGTGCTGCCCGCCCAGTCCCGCGCTTCCATTCTCCGAATGCTCAATGAATTGCGGGACGAAGGCCGGATCAAGCTCTACCGCGCGGCCCGCGCTAGCCTATGGAAATTGATCCAACACATCCCACCTGAAGCAATACCTGAAGCGATACCTGAAGCGATACCTGAAGCGATACTTAAGATGAGCACTGATAATCAATAGATTACGATATGGAGAATCGCTTCAGCTTTATGCACGAGACGCGATTCCTGACGCAATTAGCCGACTTTCCCAAATCATCTCATACTCATCCACCAGCCCTGCGCCAATTTATGCGCCAAAACTCCAAATTTGGTTCATGATTTGGTTCATAAATACACAACTCGCTTAAAATAAGCATTTTTCTTGAACCACTTTATGAACCAACCGATCCATTCTGGCGCATGATTGGCGCATGAATTCTCTTTCCCACCGGCCATGGCCCGCCCATCCACTGAACACTACGACCTTTCCGACGCCCAAAAGAGCGTCCTCATCAAGCTCATCGAGCAGGGCAAGCCTCTGCCGGAGAAATACCGCTTCATGCTCTTCGCCGACAAGCGCGAGGTGGAGCTGGTCTGGAACGGCAAAACCCGCGAGGTCTGCAACGCCATCCTGCCCTTCCAAACGCTGGAACACATCGACGAGCCGCGGGTGGAAAAAATCTCTGGAGACTCGCCTGAACTTTTCGACACCTCCGGCCGCCAGACCAAGGGCTGGACCAACAAACTCATCTGGGGCGATAACAAGCTCATCCTCTCCTCCCTCAAGTCCGGTGCGCTGCGCCGCCAGATCGAGGACGCCGGTGGGCTGAAGCTCATCTACATCGACCCGCCCTTCGACGTCGGCGCGGACTTCTCCATGGACATCGAGATCGGCGGCGAAACCTTCCACAAAGAACCCAACCTCCTCGAACAAATCGCCTACCGCGATACTTGGGGGCGCGGCGCGGATTCGTTCATCGCGATGATTTATGAACGGCTGATTCTGATGCGGGATTTGTTAGCGGATGATGGAAGTATCTACGTGCATTGCGATTGGCGGGTTGTCGCTTACATCCGTTCCGTTTTAAATGAAGTGTTTGGTACCGGTAATTTTGTTTCAGAAATCATTTGGCGAAGATCCTCTAGCACGGGCAGCAGCAAGGCGATTTCCAACAAATTTCCATCCAATCACGACACGATATTGTTTTTCTCAAAAAGCTCAGGAAAATATGTCTACGAACGTCAATATCTTCCTTATAGTGAAGAATACCTGAAACGATTTAAATACGATGATAAGGATGGAAGAGGGTTCTATCGGATCAGTGACTTAAATACGTATTCGCAGGCCACGCTTCAGCGATTGAAAGATGAAAACTCGTTGATTCTCCCAAAATCAGCTGGCGCAAATTACAGCTACAAGCGCCATTTGAAAGACACCAAGGGAGTGGTTATTGATGACGTGTGGGCTGATATAAACTTCGTTAATCCAATGGCTTGGGAAGACACTGGCTACGCAACCCAAAAGCCGACAACTCTCCTCGAACGCATCATCAAACTCAGCTCCAACGAAGGCGACCTCGTCGCCGATTTCTTCTGCGGCTCGGGCACCACCGCCGCCGTGGCCGAAAAGCTCGGGCGCAAGTGGATCACCAGCGATCTCGGCAAGTTCGGCATCCACACCACGCGCAAGCGGCTGATCCAGGTGCAGCGGGATTTGAAGACGGCGGGTAAGCCGTTCCGCGCCTTCGAGGTGCTCAACCTCGGCCGCTACGAGCGCCAGGCCTACCTCAACGTCGGCGGGCGGCTCACCGGGAAAAAGAAGGAGCAGGCGCTCGCCCGCAAGGAACAGGAATTCCGGGAATTGATCCTCAAAGCCTACCGCGCCGAGCCATTGCCGGACACCGCGTTTTCCACGGCAAGAACGGCGGACGCTTGGTCGTCGTCGGCCCGATCAATTTGCCGGTCGGCCGCCTGTTTGTGGAGGAAGTCATCATGGAATGCCGCAAGCGCGGGGCCACGCGGGTGGACGTGCTGGCCTTCGAGTTCGAGATGGGCCTGTTTCCCGCCGTGCTGGAGGAGTCCAAGCAGAAGGGCATCGACATCGCCCCCAAGACGATCCCGCCAGAAGTCTTCGACAAGCGCGCCGTGGAGAAAGGCCAAGTCCGCTTCGCCGACATCGCCTACGTCGAGGCCACCCCGCGCTACGACCAGAAGGACAAGCTCGCTCTCAGTATCGAGCTCACGGATTTCTCCGTCCACTACTCGCAAGGCCTGGTGGACTCCATCACCGCCGAGATGAAGGCCGGAAAAAGCGAGGTCGTCTGCGATGCGGGGCAGCTCGCGAAATTTTCCAAAGACAAAGACGGCATCGTCAAGCGCGAGGTGCTCACCAAGAAGTGGACCGACTGGGTGGACTACTGGGCCGTGGATTTCAACTACGAGAGCCGCAAGGAAATCATCAAGATGGCCAAGACCATGGGCGTGGACGGCGAGCTGCCCGGTGTGGTGGACGCCGCGTCCGGCGAGTTTCTCGAATTCGAAGAACGCTGGACCGGAGCCTACATCTTCGAGAACGAGTGGCAGAGCTTCCGCACCCGCCGCAACCGGGAGTTAGAAATGACCACCGTCACCCACACCTACACCAAGCCGGGACGCTACACCGTCGCCATTAAAGTCATCGACATTTTCGGCAACGACACCATGACTTTGGTGCCGGTGAATGTCGGTTGATTCACCTTCAAACTAATTATGCGCCTCGCCGTTATCAATCTAGTTGGACTGTCTAAGTCGTTGTTGGGCGGCATGCCGGGCTTGGCGCAGTTTGCGGAGAAAAATGGGCTGCAATCTTACAAGCCCGCATTTCCGGCAGTGACCTGCACCGCGCAGTCGTCGATGTTAACGGGGACTTCACCCGCAGCACATGGCATCGTGGCGAACGGTTGGTATGACCGAGAAAATGCAGAGGTGCGCTTTTGGAAACAAAGCAATCACCTAGTCCACGGCGAGAAGTTATGGGAAACGCTGCGCCGTGAGATTCCCGGCTTCACCTGCGCCAAGCTTTTCTGGTGGTATAATATGTATTCCAGTGCGGACTATACCATCACTCCACGGCCACTTTATCCAGCGGATGGGCGCAAGGTATTCGATGTCCACACGCAGCCGATGGAGATGCGTGAAGCGATAAAAAAAGATCTCGGGCCATTTCCTTTTCAGGCGTTTTGGGGGCCGGGTTCCGGGATCGCATCTTCGGAATGGATCGCCGCCTCCGCGAAATGGGTGGAAGAGAAACACTCGCCGACCTTGAGTTTGGTTTACCTCCCTCATCTGGACTATCCGTTGCAAAAGGACGGACCCTTAGCCGCTAATATTCCAGAAGAGTTGCGCAAGATCGATGCAGTGGTGATGGAGTTGATCAAGTTTTACGAGGCGCGCGGCATCCGGGTGTTTGTGCTTTCGGAATATGGAATTTCTCCGGTGAATCGCGCGATCCATCTAAACCGTTTGTTCCGCCAAAATGGATGGATTCAAATCAAAAACGAACTCGGCTTAGAGACGCTCGATTGCGGGGCATCGCGGGCATTTGCCATCGCGGATCATCAGGTGGCGCATGTCTATGTGAACGATGCCTCAATCCGAGATGAAGTGAGGAAACTACTGGAAAGCACTCCGGGCGTGGATGAGGTCCGCAAACCTGAGAACGGCGTGGCGACGGAACGCGGTGGGGATTTGATTGCGATTTCTGCCCACGATGCGTGGTTCACCTATTACTTCTGGGAAAATGATGCGCTCGCGCCGGACTATGCCCGCACCATCGATATTCACCGCAAGCCGGGCTATGATCCTTGCGAGCTTTTCATCGATCCTACTATCAAATTTCCTAAGCTAAAAATTGCCAAATTCCTTTTAAAAAAGAAGTTAGGGTTGCGTGGGTTATTAGATATCATTCCCTTAGACTCCACTCTTGTCAAAGGCTCGCACGGGCGCGATGAGGTGCCGTTGGATGAAAGGCCCGTTTTTATTGGCAGTGATTTCCCGGTGAATAAGGCGGAGGATATTTACCATGCGATTTTAGATTGTTTCCGGAGTGCGTGACTGACCTATGAAAGGGGGAACCTATAACTGTTTACGGAGACTTCTGAGACGTTTTTGGAGTTGATCCATTTCCTTTTCCAGGGCCTCTAGCTCGGCTACCGGATCATCTGTTGCATGAGTTTCTGCAAACTTTTCATCCTCCATCTCCTGCATGCTATTCATGATCACACCGATGAATAGATTGAGCATGATCATGGTGCCAAACAGCACGAATGAGAGGAAATAGGCGATCACCTTGAAGGCTGAAACTCCGGATCCACCGCGCAGCAAATCATACATCAAGGCCGTCCATCCCTCGAGGGTGATCACACCGCTAAGAGTCAGCAGCGCGTCTCCCAAATTGCCAAAGTGCTGTGGATCTGCTTTGCCAAAGAAGAAGACTCCGGTGACGGCATAGATATAGAAAAGTAAAGAAAGCAAAAGCCCTACATAACCCATGGATGGGATCGATTTCAACAAAGTCCCCACTAGTAATTGTAGCTTAGGTAGAATGGTAACTAAACGGAAAACCCGCAGCACACGCGCAAGCCGCAGCACCGCCGCAAACTCGGAATCAAGCGGTAATAGGCAAACTGCGACGATTGTGAAATCGAACACGTTCCACGGATTACGGAAAAATTTCCATGGTGATGGGAACTCGGCGATGATTTTCAAAACGACCTCAATCACGAAAACGGCGAGGATGATTTTATCTAAAAAAAGCAGCAGCCCGCCGTAGCGGGCCATGATGCTTGGACTTGTCTCTAGGCCCACCAAGATTCCTGCAAGCAAGATGAAGCCGATGATGGTGGATTTAAAAAATGACTTATCGACGAGAGAGCGGCAAAATTCCACGAACATGGGCGGAGTATAGGAACGCGTGATGTGAAGTCGAGAATGCAGTATCCAGTTGTAATATGGACATCTGCTTTGGAAAATCATAACTACCACATGTGATGCGCTATTGTTTAAATCTCAGCCTCTTGCTCATTGGTCCTCTCGTGGCGGCTGAAAATGCGCGACTGGAATTTGCGCTCGGTGTATTAGAGGAAGCGCGGGGTGTGAGCTCGGCGCAAGACCATTTCGAAAGGGCACGATTGGCAGATCCACTGGCGCTTCCACTCGTCCAGCGGGCGGTGACACAAAGGCTAAAAACCGCTGACCGCGCAGGGGCGGTGAGGATCTTCCAAGCATTGGCCAAAGCAC
>JAYULG010000022.1:0-1541 GCA_043763755.1 Akkermansiaceae bacterium
CGTCTCGGCGAGCAGAATCCCATCCGTCATGAACTTGATGCGCGTCTCGCGGCTGGTCTTATCCTCAAAGCGCACTTGATAGCCCACGTAGTCTCCCAGCGGCACTCGCAGTTCTTCCGCCACCCGCTTGGCCACACTGGCCGCCGCGATCCGCCGTGGCTGCGTGCAACCGATGCGCCCGCCATCCATACCCAGTGCCTCACACACCATTTTGGGTAGCTGAGTAGTCTTTCCAGATCCCGTCTCACTCACCACCACCACCACCGGGTGAGAGCGGATGGCCGCGAGAATCTGCTCGCGCTGCTCCACCACAGGCAGCTCCAGCGGGTAGTTCCAGTTTCCAGAAAATTCAGTCATCCGTTATACAATCTCAAGCTCAATCCTTCGCCGTGCCCACTTTGGTAGGCTTGGCTTCGGCAGAGACAATAGCCAAACCGTTCTCTGCCCAGAAGCCACATCGCGCAAGCAGATCTAACTCCAAATCTGCGGTGCGACAGGCCATCTGGAAAGGCTTGTGCTTCAATCAAAATGAAAATTTGGTGGTAATATTGAGAGAATAGAGAAATTTTAAAAATTAGTTTTCTTAAATCGCCAATGGTCTATCAATGTGCCCAGTTATCCCCGGAAATGATGATAGGTTCACGTTCTTCAAAGCTATGCGATTTTTCACGCCCCGCTCCTTCACACCATAAGAGAGCGGTCAAAAAATTTCCACTGGCCACCCTCTACGCCGCGTTGTTCATGGGGACTCTCGCCCACGCTCAAAACTTGGTGATGAACGCCGGCTTTGAGCAGCCTCCCACAGGCACTGCGGAATTTCTCACCTTTAATCCCGGAGATGTCACCTTGCCCGGCTGGCAAATCATCTTTGGTGGAGTGGATGTCGTGCATCAAAATTTCTTCGGAAGCCCCGCTTACGAAGGTGTCCAGTATCTCGACCTAGACGGTAGCCCAGGGCCGGGCGGCATTACTCAGGAAATCGCCACCACCCCGGGAGTGCCCTACGAGTTTTCTTTTGCCTACGCAAATAACCCAACCAGCGCAAACCCCACGACTTTTGCATCCGCTAGAATTTATGATTCTTCTGGAAACGTCTTTGAACCCGTCATCTTTTCCCACAGCACGTCGGTTCTGGGAAATTTAAACTGGAGTTTCTACACCACCATTTTCACTGCCACCCAAGCCGTCACTCAGCTTGAATATCTCTCCTTCAGTCCCACTCCGAGCAGTGGTGGAATGCTGCTGGACAAGATTTCAATAGTCGCCATTCCCGAGCCATTCGGCTTTGCACTGCTCGCCCTATCGACCATGGGCTGGGGGCTATTCCGACGCAGGCGCTCGCTTGAATAGCGTAAAGTGCGCACCGCCAAGGGTAGCATGCATTCGGAGTGTAATCCTGCGATGGACGACTGTGCATTCTGCCGCTTCACTCGCACCAGCCAGCCGCCATGGATACGCTCAAACACCTTTTAAAAAACAACCAAGACTGGGCCGCTGCGATCCTAGAGAACGATCCTGAATTTTTTCACAAACTCGCCAAT